>NZ_JAVRHI010000424.1:0-15569 GCF_034105845.1 Streptomyces sp. CRN 30
GTTCCCCGCGCCCCTCAAGGGGCGCGGGGAACTGCGCGACCAGCCACAGGCGGCCGGCACGTTCACATCCGGCTCAGGCTCGCCGCGGCGAACAGGACGTCCCTGATGGCGTCCCGGTCGCCGGACTGCCCGGCCGCCGCCTCCTCCGGCGGAACATGCCCCGCCGCCAGCCGGCAGAACTCCACCCCGTCCAGCGCGACATGCGCGACCTCGTGGTCGGCCGAGCCCACCGCCGCCGGTGAGTCCAGCGGGATCAGCCACTCGCCCCCGCCCGACCCCTCGATCTCCAGCCGCAGGCTCCGCCCCGGCGTCCCCGCCGTCACCAGGTGCCGCTGGGTGCCGGGCGTGGCCTTCCCGGACCGGCGGCGCTCCGCGAGCGCACCCGGCAGCATCCGCGCCGCGAGGTCGATCATCCGGTTCAGATGGCGCCCGGACGGCGGGTCGTACGGATAGTCCACCGCCTCGGCGATGTCCTCCGCGTGCACCCAGCACTCGAAGGCCCGGTCGAGCAGCGCGTCGCGCAGGGGCAGTTCGAAGTCGCCGTAGGAGACGGGCATCAGCCCCTCGCCGCCCGCGCCCTTGGACCCGCCGCCGGTGAACGCCGCCGTCCGCACGATCGCGTGGCTCTGCTCCCGCCAGGGCGCCCGCACCGCACGGGTGGGCGGGAAGTGCGAGGCCCGCCAGTACGCCTCGGTGCGGCTCGCCGGTACGGGGGCCCGTGCCGGGATGTCGCCGAGCGGGTCGGCGAGGCCCAGGGCGAGCGCGACCAGGCCGTCGACGGCCAGGAGGTGCGCGATGACCCCGGCGACGGTCGTGCGGCGGCTCGTCGCCCCGTCGTCGGAGAACCAGCGCAGCCGCACCGGCGCGTGCCACTCCGCCTCCTCGAAGTCCTGGAGCAGGGCGTCCAGGCGGGCGGTCTCCGCGTCGTACGGCATGGCCCACTCCGGCACCGGGACGCGCGGCGGGCGCCGCTCCAGGCAGCCGTCGAGGACGCGGGTGCGCAGCGCCGGATCGAGGTCGAGGCTCTCCGGGCGCTGGAGCAGCCCGACCGCCTCACGCAGCCGGCGGCCCTCCTCGGCGCAGGCACCGCACTCCCCGAGGTGCCGGTCGACGGCCGCCGCCTCCTCGGCCGAACAGGCGGCCAGTGCCCACGCGCCGAGCAGCGACTTCAGTACGGGGTGCTCCAGGGCGAGGGGGACGAGCGGCGTACGGGGTGCGAGGGGTGGGTGGGGCGCATGGGATGCGGGAGGTGTGTGGGGCACATGAGGTGTGTGGGGCACATGAGGTGTGTGCGGTGTGGGTGGTTCGTGCGGTGTGTGAGGTGTGTGAGGTGCGTGGGGCTCGGCGGGCGGGGGGCGTTCGTCCGTGCCGAGCGGCTCTTCCGGCCGCTCGGGCAGCGACTCTTCCGGCCCCTCGGGCAGCGGGTCGCGGTCGTGGTCGCCGCACGCCCCGTGGCGGCCCGCCCCGCTCATGCCGCGCCTCCGTAGCCGGGCGGGGCCTCGGGGGCCGTCGTGGTCGCCGCGTCGTGGGCGGTGGAGAGCAGCTGGAGTCCGAGCCGGAGCCGCCGGCGGGCCTCGTCCTCGGTGATGCCGAGGTCGGCGGCGGTCTGGCGGTAGTCGCGCCGCTGGAAGTACGCCCGCTCCAGGGCGGACCGCAGCGGCGCGGGCATGGACTGGACGATGTAGTCGGCGCGGGCGGCGACCGAGGCGTGCCGCACCCGGCGCTCCAGGTCCTCGTGGGTGCCGGGGCCGCCGCGGGCCAGCGCGGCCGTCTCCGTCGCGCGCAGCCGCTGGACGGCCAGGCGGTGGGTCAGCGCGGCGAGCCACGTCCGCAGCGGTCCCTGCTTGGGGTCGTAGCTGTCCGGGTGCTCCCAGACGTGGGCGAAGACCTCGCGGGTGAGGCCGTCGGCGGCCCGCTCGTCGCCGAGCACGCGGTGCGCGAGGCCGTGCACGAGGGACGCGAACCGGTCGTACAGCTCACCGAGGGCGGTGGCCTCCCCGCGGGCGAGCCGCTGCTGCATCTTGCGGTCCCAGCGGAGCGGTGTGTCCTTCGTCGCCATGAGGCTCCTTCACCCCTGCTCGTCTCCGGCGGCCCGTCCGGTCCCGGCCGGTCCCGTCCGGTTGTCCAGCCTGCGGCCGCCGTCTTCTCGAATGTAGTCGGCACGTATGACGGCGCACGCCCCTTTGTGGCAATGCGCGCCCCGCGGACGCGGCGGGGTGGTAGAGGACCGTGGAGCCCGACCCTTGCCCTTCTGATCGAATGCGCTTGAATGGGATTGAAAGGGATCTGATTCGATAGAAACAAGCCCCTTTTGATCGGTTCCCGTTTTCCGCAGGGTGTTTGCGGGAACCGCCGGTGGGCAGGCGCGCGCCCAGCAAGCGTAGGCACGGCTTCCGTTTCCAGCGAGCGAAGGGCATGGTGGTGGCGTTCAATGTGACCGGGGACGAGCGGGGCGAGTGGGCCGTGGTCCAGGTGTCGGGCGAGCTGGACCTCGTGACGTCGCCGGTGCTGCGCCAGCGGGTGCACGACGCCGTGGCCGAAGGGCGCCACAGCCTGGTCCTCGACCTCTCCGACGTACTGTTCTGCGATTCCAGCGGCGTGGGCGTGCTGATCGCCTCCCGGCGCCTCATCCGCTCCTGCCAGGGCAGGCTGCGGCTGATCCTCCCCGCGCAGGGCGCGGTCGACGGTTCCCACGTCAACCGGGTCCTCGCCGCGCTCGGGGTGCGCCGGCTCTTCGACGTCCACCCCGACCTCGCCTCGGCGACCGGCGACGAACCCCGGCCGCTCTCCGCGTAGCCCGTCTCTCCGCGTAGCTCGTCACATTCCGGTGTGGGGCCGCCCACCGGCGTCGTACGCTCCGATGCGACACCTACCCACCCGACGTGAGGCGACCGGAGAAGACATGGTCAGCAGCGAGTACGAGCGCCGGATCGCGGACCGGTTCGCCACCTTCGACCAGGACGGCAACGGCTGCATCGACCGCGAGGACTTCAGCGGGGCGGCCCAGGCGCTGCTCACCGAGTTCGACGTGGCGGCCCGCTCGGACCGGGGCCAGGCGCTGTACGGCGGTGCCGAGGCGTTCTGGCAGGGCATGGCGGGGATCGCCGACCGCGACGGCGACCAGCGCATCAGCCGTGCGGAGTTCGTCACCGGCGCGGTCAAGCGGCTGCGGGACAACCCGGACCGGTTCGCCGAGATCGCCCGCCCCTTCCTGCACGCGGCGCTGGCCGTCGCCGACGCGGACGGGGACGGCGCCGTCACCGTCGAGGAGGCCGCCCGCGTCCTCACCGTCCTCGGAGTCCCCGCGGCGACCGCCCGGCCGGTCGCCGCGCGGCTCGACGCGGACGGCGACGACAGGATCGGCGAGAACGACGCCGTGCCGGCCTTCGCCCGGTACTTCACGGTGCCGGAGTAGACGCCGGAGCGGCTGCCGGACCGATCATCGGGCGGTCACCGAGCGTCGATACCGGACCGTGTCCCGGGCGTGACCCGTCACAGCCCGGAGTCGGCGACGGGCTCCGGTACCTTGTGCGGGATGCGAGTGGAGTGCGACGCGAACCGTGCCGGCGCCGCCTGTTCGACCGTCCCGGACGGGCGTCGCACAGTATGCCGCACGGGTACTCCTTCGCGCTGGAATATGCCCGAAGCGCTTGTTGACGTGACTGTACGTCAACCATGCTGTCCCACAGAGGGGTCACAGTCCGTGACCCCTGTCCCGGCCGTTGTTCTGGCCATGCAGAAGATGGCCACGATCGTGGCCTTCGCGAGGCGCGCGTCCAAGTGTCCGCCGGTTCGGATGGTGTGAGCGGTGCAGGTGCTTCAAGTGCAGCTGGAGATCCGGCCCGATCCCGCTGAGGTCGGGCGGGCCCGCAGATGGGCCCGTTCGAGACTGGCCGGGTCCGGGATACGCGAGGACGAGCCGCTCGCGGAGACGCTGGTCCTGCTCGTCTCCGAACTCGTCACCAACGCGGTCGTGCACACCGGCCGCCCGGCCGTGCTGCGGCTGCGGCTGCCGGGGATCGCGGCCGACGAGGTCGCCGTCCGGCTGGAGGTGACCGACGCCAGCGCGTGCGCGCCGGTGCCCCGGTGTGCCGACGGTGACGCGACGGGCGGCCGGGGACTGGCCCTCGTCGACGGACTCGCCGACCGCTGGGGCTGGGCCCGCGAGGACGGCGGCAAGCTCATCTGGTGCGAACTGGACCGCTGCGACGGCCGGGCGGAGGAGAGCGCCGGCTGCGTCGCGGCGGCGGCCTTCGACGGGTTGGCGTACGAGGCGGTCTAGGCCCGGCCCAGGGACGGTGGCGCTTCAGTGGGCAGGGGGAGCGGTCCGGGGGGCGCGGACGCGCACCGGTCGTCTCTCCGGACGGGGGTGGCTCGCGGATGCGCCCGGCCGTGCTTCCGTGCGCGTCCGGCGCGAACCGGGACGTACGGCGCGAAGCAACCCGAACCCGTTGACGTGCCGTGAGTACGCGCTCACGCTGGTGGTCAGCGATTCGCCGTGAGGGGACGGCGAGGGCCCGCGGTGCGTGCGCCCTCGGCGAGCGTGGGTCGTGACGCGACGGTCCCCTCGGCGGGTCGGGACGGGCGGGACGCCGCGTCGGGTGGCGGCCTGCGGCGCCGTCCCGCGAAGACGCCGCACCGCCGGCCCGGCCCTCCGGCCCGGCTCGCCGCCCCGGCCCGGCGAAAGTTCTCCACAGCCTGTGGACGAGTCCGGTCAGCCGGAGGACCGGGCCCCGGCCCCAGCCTCAATTCCCGCCCTCGCCTCCGCCCCCGCCCCCGCCCTCGCCCGGAACGCCCGGCGGTACGTCGTAGGTGTTACCCCCAGGGTCGCCTGGAGGTGCTGCCGCATCGACTGGGCCGTCCCGAACCCCGCGTCACGGGCCACTTGATCCACCGACAGGTCCGTGGACTCCAGCAGGTGCCGGGCCCGTTCGACGCGCTGGCGGGTCAGCCACTGGCCGGGGCTGACCCCGACCTCCTCGCGGAAGCGGCGGGTGAAGGTGCGTACGGACATCGCCTCCCGCTCGGCCAGGTCCCGCAGCTGGATCGGCTCGTGGAGCCGGCCGAGCGCCCAGGCGCGGGCGTCCGTGGTGGTCGCCTGCTGCGGATCGGGCACCGGCCGTTCGATGAACTGCGCCTGCCCGCCGTCCCGGTGGGGCGGTACCACGGTCCGCCGGGCCACCTCGTTGGCGACGGCCGTGCCGTGGTCCCGGCGCACGATGTGGACGCACAGGTCGATCCCGGCCGCGACCCCCGCCGAGGTCAGCACGGAGCCGTCGTCGATGAACAGCACGTCCGCGTCGACCCTGACCTTCGGGAAGAGCCGCTGGAAGTGGTCGGCGGAGGCCCAGTGCGTGGTCGCCGGGCGGCCGTCGAGGAGACCGGCGGCGGCGAGCACGTACCCGCCGGTGCAGATGGCGACCAGCCGGGTGCCGGGGCGGACCAGGGCGAGCGCCGCGGCCAGTTCACCGGTGAGCACGCCCTCCTCGTGGACCGGGCCCAGCTCGTAGGAGGCGGGGACGACGACCGTGTCGGCGGTGGCCAGCGCCTCCGGTCCGTGCTCGACGAGGATCGCGAAGTCGGCGTCGGTCCTGACCGGCCCCGGCGGCCGGACCGAGCAGGTGACGACCTCGTACAGCGGCCGGCGTCCGGCGTCGCGGGCCAGGCCGAAGATGCGCTGCGGGATGCCGAGTTCGAAGGGGATGATGCCGTCGAGGGCGAGTACGACGACACGGTGCGGGCGGTGCGTCCGGTCCGACGTCATGGCCCGATCGTAGCGAACCATGTCCGCCGGGCCACTCGATCGGGCGGGCCGGGTGGCCCAGGCTCGGTGACGTGACCCAGACAAGCGATGCCGCAGCCGTCGTACCGCCGCGCGCCGAACCCGTCCGGCCCCGCCGCCGCCGGGTGCACCGGGCCTGGTTCGTCGCCGCCGTCACCTTCGTGACGATCATCGGCGCCGCCGCCTTCCGGGCCGTGCCCGGCATCCTGATCGACCCCCTGCACGACGAGTTCGGCTGGTCGCGCGGCACGATCGGCGCCGCCGTCTCCGTCAACCTCGCGCTGTACGGGCTGACCGCGCCGTTCGCCGCGGCGCTGATGGACCGCTTCGGCATCCGGCGGGTCGTCGCGCTCGCCCTGACCCTGATAGCCCTCGGCTCCGGCCTCACGGTGTGGATGGAGTCGGCCTGGCAACTGATGCTCTGCTGGGGCCTGCTGGTCGGCCTCGGCTCCGGCTCGATGGCGCTGGCGTTCGCGGCCACCGTCACCAACCGCTGGTTCACCACCCGGCGCGGCCTGGTCAGCGGCATCCTCACCGCCGCCTCCGCCTCCGGGCAGCTCATCTTCCTGCCGCTGGTGAGCTGGATCGTCGAGACGCACGACTGGCGGCCGGCCGCCGTCACGGTCGCGCTCGCCGCCCTCGCGGTGGTCCCGTTCGTCTGGCTGCTGCTCCACGACCACCCGGCCGACCTCGGCCAGAAGCCGTACGGGGCCACGGAGTTCGTGCCGAAGCCCGCGCCGGTCACCGGGGCCGCGCGCCGCGCCCTCACGGTGCTCTTCTCCGCCGCGCGCACCGGCCCGTTCTGGCTGCTCGCCGGGACCTTCGCGATCTGCGGCGCCTCGACCAACGGCCTGGTGCAGACGCACTTCGTGCCCGCCGCGCACGACCACGGCATGCCCGTCACCGCCGCCGCGTCGCTGCTCGCCGTCATCGGGGTCTTCGACGTGGTGGGCACGATCGCCTCCGGCTGGTTCACCGACCGCTTCGAACCGCGCCGGCTGCTGGCCGTCTACTACGCCCTGCGCGGTGTCTCGCTGCTCTTCCTGCCGATGCTGCTGGCGCCGTCCGTCCACCCGCCGATGATCTTCTTCATCGTCTTCTACGGCCTGGACTGGGTGGCCACGGTGCCGCCCACCCTCGCCCTGTGCCGCGAGCGGTACGGCGACGACAGCGCCATCGTCTTCGGCTGGGTCCTCGCCTCGCACCAGGTCGGTGCCGCGCTCGTCGCCTTCCTCGGCGGCGTCGCCCGCGACACCTTCGGCTCCTACGACGTGGTCTGGTACGCCTCGGGGGCGCTCTGCGCGGCGGCGGCGCTGATGGCCCTGGTGATCCGGCGGCGTTCGAGCACGGCGGCGACCGCGTAGGCGCCGCCGCCCGCGAGGGTCAGCGTCCAGTAGAGGCCGGGGGAGCCGAGCAGCAGGGCCGCGGTGGAGGTCAGGGCGAGCCAGGTGCCGAGCGTGTAGTGGAGCACGTTGCGGCGGACGGCGCCCTCGGCGACGTAGAGGAGGCCGACGACCAGGCCGGAGCCGGTGGGCCAGAGCAGGGTCTGCACGTCGGGCGAGTCGAGGGTGGCCGCGAGGCCGGTGATCGCCAAGAAGAGGGCGGCGAAGGCGCTGATCCACGCGGCGCCGAGCAACTGGCCGGAGAGGACGTCGCCGGGTGCGGTGGCGGCCCGCTGGGCGCGCAGGGCCGCGAGGGTCGCCTGCACGGTGCCGACGGCGAGCCCGGCGCCCAGCAGGGTCATGGGCAGCCAGCCCGGCAGCTCCAGCAGGGGGTCGGCGCCCCGGGAGAGGGCGGCGGAGCCGTGGCCGAGGAGGTAGGCGAGGCCGAAGCCGACGTAGGCGGGGAAGTTGTCGACATCGGGGGCGGGGCGGGCCGGGGCGGCGGCGGTGCCGGTGAGGGTCACGACGGGTCTCCTTCGACGTAAGGGAGGGGGAGCGGAGGGGAGGAGAGGGGCGGTCACGGCGCGGGGACGATGACGACCTTGCCGGCGACGGTGCGGGACTCGGCGAGCGCGAGGGCCGAGGCGGCGTCGGCCAGCGGGACGCGCGCGGCGATCTGCGGGACGAGGACGCCCTCGGCGACCAGGCGCAGCACCTCGGTGAGGTCCTCCGTCATCCGCCGCTGCCAGGAGGCGCGGCAGCGGCGCCTGCCCGCCCAGAGGTTGTAGAAGTGGGCGCTCCGGCCGTTGGGCAGGGCGTTCCAGGCGTTGAGCCGCGCGAACAGCTTGAGCACCGGGAGCTGGGAGCTGCCCTCCTCGTCCTTGCTGGCGGCGGTGCCGTAGGAGACGAGGGTGCCGCCGCGCCGCAGCAGGGACCAGGACTGCTCCACGCCGTCGCCGCCGACGTGGTCGAAGACGGCGTCCACGCCGTCCGGGGCGAGCGCGCGGAGACGGTCGTACATCTCCGGGTCGCGGTAGTCGACGGGGGTGGCGCCGAGCGCCTCGACGGTGGCGTGGTGGCGCGGCGAGGCGGTGCCGATGACGGTGATCCCGGCGTGCCGGGCCAGTTGGACGAGGACGGAGCCGACGCCGCCGTTGGCGCCGAGCACCACGACGGTGGAGCCGGGGCGGACCTTGGCGGTGCGGTGCAGCAACTGCCAGGCGGTGATGCCGTTGACGACGAAGGTCTCGGCGGCGACCGGGTCCACGTCGTCCGGTACGGGCATCAGGTCGGCGGCGTCGACCAGCAGGTGGCTCGCCCACGAACCGACCTTGGTGATGGCGGCGAACCGGCGGCCGGCCAGCGCGGGGTCGACCCCGGGGCCGACGGCGGTGACGGTGCCGACCAGGTCGTAGCCGGGGACGAAGGGGAACGGCGGCTGGTCGTAGTACTTGCCGCGGCGCATCTGCTGCTCGGCGAAGGAGACGCCGGTGGCGTCCATCCGCAGCACGGCCTGGCCCTCGCCCGGCGCGGGCAGCTCCCGGGTGCGCAGGTGGAGTCCGTCGGGGTCGACCTTGCCGGGCAGGACGATCTCGGTGGCGGAGGTGGTGGCGGTGCTGCTCATCGCGTGTCTCCCAGGGGCGGGGTGGGGTGGGGTGGGGCGGGCCGGGCCGGGGACGGCCGCCCGTCGAGGCCGGCGCCCGTGTGCTTACGGCCGTAAGACTACGAGCGTTAGGAGTCGGGCGGCAAGGGGTTACGGCAATAAACTTCTGCGCGTAAGGTTACGAGTATGAGTCAGGCGAACGTGACAAGTCCGGCCTCGCGGAAGCGGGCGCGCGCACGGAACCGCCGGGGTGAGGGCGGTCGGCTGAGGGATGACATCGTCGTCGCGGCGGCGGCGCTGCTGGACGAGACGGGCGACGAGCGGACGGTCACCCTGCGCTCGGTGGCCCGCCGGGTCGGCATCGCCGCGCCCTCGATCTACCCGCACTTCCCCGACCGGTCGGCCATCATGCTGGCTGTCGTACGGCGGGAGTTCGGTGCGCTGGAAGCGTGTCTGAGTGCCGTCGCGCGGGAGGCGGGGAGCGACCCGCTCGACCGGCTGCACGCCGTCTGCCGCGCCTACCTCGACTACGCGCGGCGCCGTCCCGAGCGCTACCGCACGATGTTCGGCGGTCTGTGGAAGCCGGTGCCGGGCGGCAGTTCCCTCACGGAGGAGGAGCTGACCGGGCTCGGCACGAGCGCCATGGGGGTCCTCGTCGGCCTGCTCGCCGACTGCGCCGCCGCGGGCCGGTCCGCGGTCACCGATCCGGAGCGGGACGCGGTGACCCTCTGGCTCTGTCTGCACGGCCTCGCGCAGCAGCGTGCGGCCAGCCGGGTCTTCCCCTGGTCGGCGGAGGACATCGCCGACACCATCGTCGGGCGGATCGCCCGGCTCACGGGTGGTTCGGGCGGCTGAACGCGCCCGCGTGCGCGCCGGTCACAGCCGGGACAGGTGCTCCCCGTGCCGCTGGTCCACGGTCTTGGCGATGCGCACCGCGTCGATGGCCAGTTCCCGCAGCATCCCGCTGATGGGGTTGGTGTAGCCGGTGAAGTACAGACCCGGCGCGTCCTTCGGGGAGCGGGGGCCGTGGACCACGGGCCGCCCGCGCCCGTCGAGGACGCCGAGGTGGCCCACGAGTTCGGTGAGGCCCCGGTCGTAGCCGGTGGCCGCGATCACCGCGTCCGGCGCGATGCGGTCGCCGTCGGCGAGGACCACCTTGCCGTCCTCGAACCCCTCCACGGCCGCGACGATCCCGACCCGGTCCCGGCGCACCGCGTCGATCAGACCGACGTCCTGCACCGGGATGGACCCTTGCTTCACCCGGCTGTACAGGCCGGTGTCCGGCCGGGGCAGGCCGTGCGCCGACAGGTCGGGCACGCTCACCCGGGCCAGCGGCCGCGCGAGCCGGTCGACGAGGCCGACGGGCAGCCGCCGCACGAGGACGCCGGTGTACTGGGAGGCCCAGCCGGCCGTGGAGCGGCGGACCACGTGCGGGGCGGTGCGCACGGAGAGCCGGACCCGGGACGCGCCGCCGTCCACCAGGTCCACGGCTATCTCGGCGCCGGTGTTGCCGACGCCGACGACGAGGACGTCCTGACCGGCGTACGGCGTCGGGTCGCGGTACTCGCTCGCGTGCAGGAACGTGCCGGTGTACGTGGACCGGCCGGCCCACCTCGGCACGCGTGGCGTGTGGTTGTGGCCGGTGGCGACGACGACGGCGGTGCCGGTCAGCTCCCGTCCGCCGGAGGCGCGCAGCAGCCAGCCGGTGCCGTCCGGCGCGCGCTCGATCCGGGAGACCTCGACGCCGGTGACCACCTCGAGACGGTGGTGTTCGGCGTACTTCTCCAGGTAGCGCACCACGTCGTCCCGGGCGGGCCAGCGGCCGAAGCGGCGCGGCATCGGCAGACCCGGCAGCGACGACAGCCGGCGCGTGGTGTGCAGCCGCAGCCGGTCGTAGTGGCGCCGCCAGGAGGCGCCCACCCGGTCGGACCGCTCCAGGACGACGGCGCGCACGCCCCGGGCGCGCAGGGCGTACGCCACGGAGAGCCCGGCCGGGCCGCCGCCGACGACGTACACGGGGTGGTCGGCGGTGTGTGCCGGGGGCTGCGCGGACGTGGGGGAGTCGGCCATGGCGCGAGCGTAACGACGCCCCGCGCCGGTGGGTCTCGGAGAAGACCGGATTCGGTTGCGGACCGGTCACGCCCCGTGCGTCGTCGAGAAGCGGTGCACCCCGCCGCCGACCTCGGCGCCGCACCACCACGATTGGCAAAAACCGAACGACGACGCCCCACCCGCGGATCGCGGTCCTGGGGCCACCGCCCCCACACCGCCCCCGTTCCCCGCCCGACAACCCGCGTGACCGGATGGCCCCTACAGGGATTGAATGTCCCCATGGCCCACGCTCGTGATCGATCCGTTGTGTCTCCCTCCTCCGTGCCGCCCCGTGGGCACGGTCTGCGGCTGCTTTCCTGGGATCCTGGGTCGGGGGCGGACGCCGAGGTGTGGCTGCGTGGGTTTCTGGACCCCGACTTCCAGCGCTGGAACACGCCGTTGCGGCCGGTGAACGACCTCGACGACGTCCGCGAGGCGCTGCGGAACCGGGCGCGGGAGGAGGCGGAGGGCCGCTCCGTGTCGTTCCGGATAACGGACGACGCGACCGGGACGGCCCTCGGGCACGTCGGCCTCAACGAGATCAACCGCCCGCTGCGGCTGGCCCGCGTCGGCTACTGGGTGCTGCCCGAGGCCCGCGGCCGGGGCGTGGCCACCCGCGCCCTGCTGCTCGCCGCGCGCCACGCCTTCACCGCGCTGGACCTGTACCGCCTCGAACTGGGCCACGGCATCGGCCACGGCGCCTCCTGCCGGGTCGCCGAACGCTGCGGCTTCCGGCTGGAGGGCACCCTGCGCGGCGCGATGTTCGAGGAGGGCCGCCGCGACACGTTCCGCGACGCCCACCTCCACGCCCGCCTGGCCGACGACGAGGAGCCCGCCCCGCCCGGGGCCTGACGCCGCTCACGGCCAGAGCAGCCCCTGCTCCCAGCCCCCGTCCTCCGTCCGCCGGTACACCAGCCGCACGTGCCGGCGCCGTGCGTCGCCCTGGAAGAACTCCACCTCGTCCGGGCGGAGTCGGTACAGGGTCCAGGTCGGGGCCCGGGTGTCCGGTTCCCGCGCGGCGCGCTCCCAGGCCGCCGCGGACGCCTCGGCCAGTTCGCCGGCCGAGCCGAGCGGTCGGCTCTGGCGGCCGGTGAGGGCCGCGGCCAGCGCCCCGGTCGAGCGGACCCGCAGATCGGCCGCGGCCTCCTCGGGCGGCGCGGCGGTGACCGGCCCGCGGACCCGGACCTGCCGGCCCCGCAGCGGCCAGTACAGGACGAGCGCCGCGTACGGCCGCGCCGCGAGCTGGGTGCCCTTGCGGCTGCCGGAGTGCGTCGCGAAGGAGAAGCCGTCCGCGTCCGCGCCGTGCAGCATCACGATCCGCACGTCGGGCAGGCCGTCCGCGCCGGACGTCGCGAGCGACACGGTGTGCGGTTCGCGCTCCCCGGCGGCGACCGCCTCCGCGAACCACCCGGTGAACAGCTCCAGCGGATCGCCGGGCGCCGTCTCCGGGTCGAAGGGAGGGAGTTCGGTGACCTCCGGGTCCCAGACCCGGGCCGCCCTGAGCAGGGAGTCGAGGTCGTCGCCCACTACACCGAGCCGAGGTCGGAGGAGAGCCAGCGCTCGGGCCGCATCCGCACGACGATCTGCTCCCCGTGGTTGCCCCAGGCGAAGTCCAGGTAGCCGTCGACCTTGTCGGTCGGGAGGTACCGGGCGGCCATCTCCCGGAGCCGCTCCCGGGTGAGGGGAACGCTCTCGACGACCGGCCCTTCCACCGAGACGTACCGGGCGGTGGGCGCCACCCGGTCGGCCATCAGGGAGAACCGACCCGCGGCCTTGATCAGTTCGTACTTGCGGGAGGTGGCCCCGGTCGTGATCCAGGCGTCGCCGCCGGGGGTGTACTGGTACCAGATGGGCACCGTCAGCGGGGCACGTCCGGCACCCGCGTCGACCGCCAGCGCCGCGATGTGCGGTTCGGCGAGGAAGTGTTCACGCTCTTCACGGGTCAGGGCCATGCTGGTCTCCATCCGGCGTGCGGGCGTCGTACAGGGCAGAACGCCTCCGCGTGCTCCGGTGTTCCCCGCGTCACACCCGGGTCTCCGTCCGACAGGAAGAACGGGACACCGCGGTGCCGACGGGGTTACTTCGTCGGCTTGCGGCCGGTGACGCCCAGGTGCACCAGGAGGGCGAGGGCGGGCCTGAGTTCGTTCTGCTTCGCGCCGAAGGAGGAGGCGCCCCTCTGGTGCGAGGCCACGGCGGTCAACATCGCCACCAGCGATCCGGCGACGGCGGCCGGGCTCACGTCCGGGTCGACCTTGCCCTTGGACTGCACCTGGGCGACGGAGTCGGCCAGGGAGGAGTTCACCGCGGTGAGGACCTTCGTACGGATCTTGCTGAACCGCTTGTCGCCCTCGGCCGCGCCCAGGTCGACGACCCGGAGGATCGCGTCGTTGCGCCGCCAGAACTCCATGAACCCGTCCACGAGTTCCTGTGCGGTCTGCCAGCCGGCCCGTCCCGTCCACGAACGGCCCTGCACCAGTCCGGTCAGTTCGACGCTCTCGGCGGCGAGATGCTCGGCGAGTTCCAGGACGGCGCCCTCGACGTCCGGGAAGTACTGGTAGAAGGTCGCGGGCGACGTGCCGGCCCGGCGGGCGACATCGATGACTTTGACGTCGCGGTACGGGGAGGAGCTGAGCATCTCGCTGAGGCAGTCGAGCAGTTTCTGGCGGGTCGCCTGCCCACGCCGGCCGGCCACGCGGCCGTCGACGGTACGCACTTGTCCTGTCATGAACGTCAGCTTACCGAGGGGTGATCGGAGCGCTATTCGGCCGACTGCAAATGGGGTGCGGGCCCGACGGAACCACGGAGTGCCTGGTCTGCGCGGTGCGGCCGCTCCGGCTACGTTGACGACATGGCCGAAAACAGGGCATCCGCGTACACGGAGGGCGTCCCCTGCTGGGTGGACGCGCAGCTCCCCGACGTGGCGGCCGGCACGCGCTTCTACGGCGGGCTCTTCGGGTGGACGTTCGACCCCGCGCGGGACGACGGAACCGTCCTCGCCCGCCTCGGCGGCGACCCGGTCGCCGCGCTCGTCCCCAAACGGGACGGGCGTATGCCGACCGTCTGGACGGTGTACTTCACCGCCCCCGACGCCGCCGCCCTCGCCCGCCGGATCGAGACCGGCGGCGGACAGCTCCTCACCCCGCCCCGCCCGGACGGCGACCGGGGCACCGCCGCCCTCGCCGCCGACTCGCAGGGCGCCGTCTTCGCCCTGTGGCAGCCGGGCACTTGTGCCGGGTTCGGCCGCAGCCACGAGCCGTCCGCCTTCACCTGGGCCGAGCTGTACACCCGGGACAC
Organism: Streptomyces sp. CRN 30; assembly: GCF_034105845.1. Lineage (NCBI taxonomy): Bacteria > Bacillati > Actinomycetota > Actinomycetes > Kitasatosporales > Streptomycetaceae > Streptomyces > Streptomyces sp. CRN 30. The sequence goes on from NZ_JAVRHI010000424.1 coordinate 14,153, forward strand.
CGACGCCGCCGACGCCTTCTACGGCGACCTGTTCCACGACGCCCTCTTCGGACCCGGCGCGGAACCCGACTTCGGCCGGGCCCCCGTCTCCTCGGTCTTCCCCGCCGAGATGCCGCCCCACTTCCTCGTACACTTTCTCGTCGGCGACTGCGACGCGGTCCTCGGCGACGCGGTCCGGCTCGGCGGGCGCGTCCAGGTTCCGCCATTCGAGACGTCCTACGGGTCGGTCGCCGTGGTCACCGACGATCAGGGAGCATCGTTCGCACTGCTGCGCCGCTGATCGGGTGGGGTGCTTCGCCCGGTATGCCGTGAGACACCCCGATTGACCGCGGGTTCGCCACCGGGGCCGCGGACAGGAAGAATCGGGGTGCGTGCCGCCGCGGCGGTGTGGTGGTGAGACGCTGCCCTCCGGTCGCGAACATATGTGGGTGGCGCGGCTCGTACGGGGAGGTGGCAGGCAAGTGGTGGATCAGCTGACGCAGCACGATCCGCGGCGGATCGGGCCGTTCGAGGTGCTGGGGCGGCTCGGGGCCGGCGGCATGGGGCTGGTCTATCTCGCGCGCTCGGCGTCCGGGCGGCGCGTGGCGATCAAGACCGTGCGGACGGAACTGGCCGAGGACCAGCTCTTCCGCGTCCGGTTCACACGCGAGGTGGAGGCGGCCCGCGCGGTCTCCGGGTTCTACACGGCGGCCGTGGTCGACGCCGACCCGCGGGCGGCCGTGCCGTGGCTCGCCACCGCCTACGTCCCCGCGCCCTCCCTGGAAGAGATAGTGAACGAGTGCGGGCCGCTCCCGGCCCAGGCGGTGCGCTGGCTCGCGGCGGGCGTCGCGGAGGCGCTCCACTCCATCCACGGCGCCGGTCTCGTCCACCGCGACCTCAAGCCCTCCAACGTCCTCGTCGTCGAGGACGGCCCCCGGGTGATCGACTTCGGTATCGCCTCCGGCGTCTCCAACACCCGGCTGACGATGACCAACGTCGCCGTCGGCACCCCCGCCTACATGTCACCCGAGCAGGCGAAGGACTCGCGCTCCGTCACCGGCGCCAGCGACGTCTTCTCCCTCGGCTCCACCCTCGTCTTCGCCGCCACCGGCCACGCCCCCTTCCACGGCGCCAACCCGGTCGAGACGGTCTTCATGCTGCTCCGCGAGGGCCCGGACCTGGACGGCCTGCCCGACGAGCTGCGCCCGCTGATCGAGTCCTGCATGCAGATGGAGGCGCCCGGCCGGCCCAGCCCCGCCGACCTCCAGTCGCAGCTCGCCCCGCACCTGTTCGGCTCCGGCTCGGACGACTCCGGTACGGCGTCGGCGTGGCTGCCCGAGCGGGCGGTGAGCCTGATCGAGAACCGCCGGGGCGGCCGCCCCGCGCCGCGCCCCGCGTCGCCGCCGAGCCGCGGCGGCGGGGGCCGCCCGGCCGCGCC
>NZ_JAVRHI010000425.1:0-13017 GCF_034105845.1 Streptomyces sp. CRN 30
CCCCGTACGCGCAGCCAGGGCCGCCGCCTCCAGGCGGGACCCCACTCCGAGCTTCATCAGCACGCGCTGGACGTGGGTGCGGGCCGTGGACGGGGCTATGCCCATGCCGGCTGCGATCAGGCGGGTGTCCTCGCCGTCGGCGACGCGGACCAGGACCTCGACCTCGCGCGGGGTCAGCATCTGGAGCAGGCGCTGGCCCTCGTCGTCGGGCTGGGTGGCGGGGTTCAGGAGTTCGCTGAAGGCGCCCTGGAGGAGGGCCGGGGCCACCGCCGCCTCGCCCGCCCGGGCCTTCATGATGGCCCGTTCGACGCCCTCGATGCGCTCGTCGTGCCGTACGTATCCCGAGGCACCCGCGGCGAACGCGGCGGCGATGCCGCGGGGGCTGGGCACGGGGCCCAGGACGAGGACCGCCACCTGGGGGCGCTCCCGCTTGATCTTCACCACCGGGTCGAAGATGCCCGGTTCCGCGGGGGTCGCCGTGCCGAGCAGGCACACCTCGGGAGCCCGTGTGATGACCAGCTCCGCCGCACCCGCCGCGGGCGCCGCCGCCGCGAGCACCCGGTGCCCGCGCAGCTTCAGCGCCGAGGCCAGCGCCTCCGCGAGCAGTCGGTGGTCGTCGACCACCATGAGCCGCACTCCCATCGAGCCACCCCCCAGTCCTCCCCATGGTTGCCCGCCAAGGCCACCCACCGGTCCCCTCGGAAAGGAGCCCCCCGGCTCCGCCCGCCCCTTCATGCGCCCTTCATGCCCCCGGAAGCTACACGCTTGTTCGACGTTGCGCTCCCCCTACTGGTGAGAAGTGCCCACTATTACCGCTATCCCCCTCTTAGGTGGTATACGCGCAGCGGCTCATCCCCACGTCATGACGGGGGTCGGCGGCCGACGGGACACCCGACCTTAGGGCTCATCCGGCGCACGTAGGCACTCTGCCTCCTTGCGTCCCGATCACGCCCACAATCGGCCAAGGTTCGACCTGCGTGGACCGATCGCCGACCGCTTTCTTCCGTGCATACCGTGCAGTGGTGGCGCGAGGGGGTTCAGCCGGTGCCGAAGGCGATGGCGAGGTCCTCCTCCTCGTCGTCGTAGGGCTCGTCGGCGAAGTGCTGGGCCAGGAACAGGCGGCCGTCGCGGTACAGGATCTCCGCGCTCTCCGGCCCGAGTCGCGACACCGCCCTGCGGGCCGTCTCCTCGGCGGGCGCCCTGAGGAGTTCGGTCTCCTCGAACGTGGCGCCGTCGATGCTCACGACCCGCGCCCCCTCGCCGTACGCCGGGATCTTGTACGCGATGAGGTCGGGGCCGTCCATGCGCAGCGGGGCGAAGGAGTACTCGTCACCCGCCACCGCCTCCTCGCCGGTGCGCTCCCCCGTGGCCAGGTCGATGGCGACGATCTCGTTGGTCCGGGTGTACGCCGCCTCGCCCTCGTGGTCCTCGGTGGCTATGTACAGCTTGCCGTTGCCGACCGCCAGCCGTGAGCACTCCCCGATCTGCGTGATCCCGTCGCACCTGGCGGCGTACTCGTCGCCCGGCGCCGTGATCTTCGTGCGCAGCTCGCCCGTCTTCCCGTCGATGAAGAAGAAGTCCGAGATGCCGCTGCCGTCGCCGGCGTTGTCCCCGACGTCGGCGGCCACCACGAGCGGCTCGGTGGACACGATGCTCGCGTACTCGATGCCCGTCGTCATCCGGTACTCGGAGAGCATCTTCCCCGACTTCGGGTCCAGGGTCCGGATGTGCAGCTGCCGGTTCCCGTAGTCGCCGCACTTGCGGACCACGACGAGTGCCGGACCGCCCTCGTACCCGGCGTCGTAGCAGGTGTCGTCCCTCTTCGAGTCCCACAGGAGCTCACCGGTGGAGACGTCGAACGCGGCGCCGCTGCTGGTGCCGCCCACCGCGACCGTGCCGCCGCTCAGGGTGACGTTGCTGAAGGTGGTCTTGAAGTCGCCCTTGCCGATCGACTTCGTCCAGGTCTTCTCGCCCGCGTCGAGATCGACGACCGAGACCTCGGAGCAGCCGTGCGACCGCGTCTCCTCGGTCGGCATGGCGGGCTGGTGGAGGATCGCCGTCCTGTTGTCCTCCGTGAGGTGGCGGCCGGTGGCGCACACCGGGCCGGGCAGCTTCACCGTCCACCGCTTCGTGCCCTTGTCGAGGTCGTACCCGACGACCTGGGCGATGCCGCTCTTGGCGTACACCCGGTCCGTGAGCCAGGAGCCCTCGACGTTGACGCTCCGGTCGCCCTCGATCTTCGGCATGGGCACCTGGAACAGGACGTCGGCGGCGGTGTCGGACGGGACCCTCTCCTGGGCCTCCCCGGCGGTCCCGGACGCGCCGCCGGTGTCCTCGCCGCCGTCCTCGCCACCGGTGCCGCCGGTGCTCGCGGTGTTCTTCTTGTCGTCGTCCTTGCCCGCGGACTGCGCGTACCAGACGCCTCCGCCGGCGACCAGCGCGCCGACGGCGACCGCCGCGACGACGACCAGCCAGGTCCTGGGCTTCTTCCCGCCGCCCTGGCCGGGGGGCATCTGGGGGTGCGGGGGCCCGGCCGGCGGCTGGTAGCCGTACGGGGGATGCCCGTACGGGGGGTGCCCGTACTGCGGCTGTCCGTACGGCTGTTGTCCGTGCTGCGGCTGTCCGTACGGAGGAGACGGCTGTCCGCCCGGGTAGCCGTACGGCGGCGGGGGCGGTGCCTGCGGATAGCCGTAACCCGGGCCCTGGGCGGGCGGAGGAGCCTGCGGCGGCTGGTTCGGCGGGGGCGGAGGTGTCGGTCCCGGTCCCTGCGGTGTACCGAAGCCACCCTGCGGCGGCTGGTCGGGCGGCTGAGTCATCAGCGCGTTCCCCCTGTTCGCTGCTTTCGAGCCACCCGCGGTCGTGCGTGGTGCCGCGTCACGGACTGCTGCGAGCCTTCTGTCCCAGTCGGCCCTTTCTATCACTCGGAAGCCCGTACGCAGGGGGCCGGTCGCTCCCCTGTTCCCTGGGGAGGACCGGCCCGTGACGCCCTCGTTATGCGGGGCGTCTCACGCGTCCTCGGCGAGTTCCAGCCAGCGCAGCTCCAGTTCCTCCCGCTGCCCGGCCAACTCCCGCAGCTCCGCGTCCAGTTCCGCGACCTTCGCGAAGTCGGTCGCGTGCTCGGCGATGCGCGCGTGCAGCGACTTCTCCTTCTCGGAGATCTTGTCCAACTGCCGCTCGATCTTCTGCAGTTCCTTCTTCGCGGCACGCTGGTCGGCCGCGTTCCTCTCCGGCGCGGCGTTGTCGGCCGGCTTCACAGCGGCCTTCGGCGCCGCGGCGGCGGCCGTCTCCTCCATGCGCCGACGCCGCTCCAGGTACTCGTCGATCCCGCGCGGCAGCATCCGCAGGGTGCCGTCGCCGAGCAGCGCGTGCACCCGGTCCGTGGTCCGCTCGACGAAGAAACGGTCGTGGGAGATGACCACCATCGAGCCGGGCCAGCCGTCGAGGAGGTCCTCCAGCTGGGTCAGCGTCTCGATGTCGAGGTCGTTGGTGGGCTCGTCGAGGAAGAGGACGTTCGGCTCGTCCATGAGGAGGCGGAGCAGCTGGAGGCGCCGGCGCTCACCACCGGAGAGGTCGCCGACCGGCGTCCACTGCTTCTCCTTGCCGAAGCCGAAGGTCTCGCAGAGCTGGCCCGCGGTCATCTCGCGCCCCTTGCCGAGGTCGACCCGGTCGCGGACCGCCTGTACGGCCTCCAGCACCCGCCACTTGGGGTCGAGTTCGGCGACCTCCTGGGAGAGGTAGGCGAGCTTCACCGTCCTGCCCACGCGGACGCGTCCGGCCGCGGGCTGCTCCTCGCCCTCGCTGTACGCGGCGTCGGCGAGCGCCCGCAGCAGGGAGGTCTTGCCCGCGCCGTTCACGCCGACGAGGCCGATGCGGTCACCGGGGCCGAGCTGCCAGGTGAGGTGCTTGAGCAGCACCTTGGGCCCGGCCTGGATCGTCACGTCCTCCAGGTCGAACACGGTCTTGCCGAGCCGGGAGGAGGCGAACTTCATCAGCTCGCTGCTGTCGCGCGGCGGCGGCACGTCCGCGATCAGCTCGTTGGCGGCCTCGACGCGGAAGCGCGGCTTGGAGGTGCGGGCGGGGGCGCCGCGCCGCAGCCAGGCCAGCTCCTTGCGGACCAGGTTCTGCCGCTTGGCCTCCTCGGTGGCGGCGATGCGCTCCCGCTCGGCGCGGGCGAAGACGTAGTCGGAGTAGCCGCCCTCGTACTCGTGGACGGCGCCGCGCTGCACGTCCCACATGCGGGTGCAGACCTGGTCCAGGAACCAGCGGTCGTGGGTGACGCAGACGAGGGCCGAGCGGCGGTCGCGCAGGTGCGCGGCGAGCCAGGCGATGCCCTCCACGTCGAGGTGGTTGGTGGGCTCGTCGAGGACGAGCACCTCCTGCTCCTCGATGAGCAGCTTGGCGAGCGCGATGCGGCGCCGCTCGCCACCGGAGAGCGGGCCGATCACGGTGTCCAGGCCCTGCGGGAAGCCGGGCAGGTCGAGCCCGCCGAAGAGGCCGGTCAGGACGTCGCGGATGCGCGCGTTCCCCGCCCACTCGTGGTCGGCCAGGTCGCCGATGACCTCGTGCCGGACGGTGGCCGCCGGGTCGAGCGAGTCGTGCTGGGTGAGGACGCCGAGGCGCAGCCCGCCGTTGTGGGTGACCCGGCCGGTGTCGGCCTCCTCCAGCTTGGCGAGGACGCGGATCAGCGTGGTCTTGCCGTCGCCGTTGCGTCCGACCACGCCGATGCGGTCGCCCTCGGAGACGCCGAGCGAGATCCCGTCGAGCAGGGCCCGGGTGCCGTACACCTTGCTGACGTTCTCGACATTGACCAGATTGACGGCCATTACTCTCCTGCACGCGGGGGCGGATCAGCCTCCCAGGGTACGGCGTGTTCCGGGCCCGTCAGCCAGTGCGGCGGATCACGGTGGCCCCGGGCGCCGGCGAGTCCGCGACGCGGGTGGCCCGGCAGGTGCCGGAGGCGAGCAGCGCGGCGGCGACGGCCTGCGCGGACTCCGCGTCGCGCGCGAGGAACGCCGTGGTGGGCCCGGAGCCCGAGACCAGCCCGGCCAGGGCACCGGCCGCCCGGCCCGCCGCGAGGGTGTCCGTGAGCGAGGGGAAGAGCGAGAGCGCGGCGGGCTGGAGGTCGTTGGCGAGGGTGGCCGCGAGGGCGTCGGTGTCACCCTTGGCGAGGGCGGCGAGCAGGTCCTCGGAGGCGGCCGGCTCCGGGATCACGATGCCTTCGCCCAGCCGGTCGAACTCCCGGTAGACGGCCGGGGTCGACAGGCCGCCGTCCGCGACCGCGAACACCCAGTGGAAGGTGCCGCCCACGTCCAGCGGGCGCAGCCGCTCGCCCCGGCCCGTGCCGAGGGCCGCGCCGCCGACCAGGCTGAACGGCACGTCGCTGCCGAGCTCGGCGCAGATTTCGAGGAGCTCGTCGCGGGAGGCGCGGGTGCCCCACAGCGCGTCGCAGGCGAGCAGCGCGCCCGCCGCGTCGGCGCTGCCGCCCGCCATGCCGCCGGCGACGGGGATGTCCTTGTCGATGTGCAGGTGCACGGCGGCGTCGGCATCGACGTCCAGGCCGTGGCGCTCGGCGAGGGCGAGGGCGGCGCGGGCCGCGAGGTTCGTCCGGTCCAGGGGGACCTGGCCGGCGCCCGGCCCGGCGCACGTGACGCGCAGCTCGTCGGCGGGGGTGGCGGTGACCTCGTCGTACAGGCCGACGGCGAGGAAGACGTTGGCGAGGTCGTGGAAGCCGTCGGGGCGGGCGCCGCCCACCGCGAGCTGGACGTTGACCTTGGCGGGGACGCGGACGGTGACGCTCACTGCTGGACCGGCTCCTCGGGCACGTGGGCGGCGGACTTGTGCTCGGCGATGCGGGCGAACTCCTCGACCGTGAGGGACTCCCCCCGCGCCTGCGGCGAGACCCCGGCGGCGACGAGGGCGGCCTCGGCCGCGGCGGCCGAACCGGCCCATCCGGCGAGGGCGGCCCGCAGGGTCTTGCGGCGCTGGGCGAAGGCCGCGTCGACGACGGCGAAGACCTCCCGCCTGGAGGCGGTGGTCGCGACGGGCTCGGCGCGGCGGACCAGCGAGACGAGGCCGCTGTCCACGTTCGGCGCGGGCCAGAAGACGTTGCGCCCGATGGACCCGGCCCGCTTGACCTCGGCGTACCAGCCGGCCTTCACGGACGGCACCCCGTACACCCGCGACCCCGGCCCGGCGGCCAGCCGGTCGGCGACCTCCGCCTGCACCATGACGAGCGTGCGCTCGATGCTCGGGAAGGTGTCGAGCATGTGCAGCAGGACGGGCACGGCGACGTTGTACGGCAGGTTGGCGACCAGCGCGGTCGGCGCGGGGCCGGGCAGCTCGCGCACCTGCATCGCGTCGGAGTGCACCAGCGCGAACCGCTCCGCCCGCTCGGGCATGCGGGCGGCGATCGTGGCGGGCAGCGCGGCGGCCAGCACGTCGTCGATCTCGACGGCGGTGACCCGGTCGGCGGCCTCCAGCAGGGCGAGCGTCAGCGAACCGAGACCGGGGCCCACCTCGACCACCACGTCGTCGGGCCGCACGTCGGCGGTCCGCACGATGCGCCGCACGGTGTTGGCGTCGATCACGAAGTTCTGGCCGCGCTGCTTGGTGGGACGCACGCCGAGGGCCGCGGCCAGTTCACGGATGTCGGCGGGGCCCAGCAGGGCGTCCGGGATGGGGCTGCTCACGCCCCAAGGGTACGGGGCCGGGAGCGGGCCCCGGCCCGGGCGGGTGACGGGGCGTGCGCCGGCCGTCCGTCTCCCGGGCGGGGGACGGGTCCGCGCCGGCCGTCCGTCTTCCCGGCCGGACGCCGGGAGCCGCGCCGGCCGTCCGTCTCCCCGGCCGGGCACCGGGCTCCGCGCCGCTCGGCCGTCTCACTCGTGCAGCTCGCTCCCGCAGTGCGGCCAGGGGCTGGCGCCGCGTTGCACGTACAGCTTCTTCGCGCGATAGGTCTGCTCCGCGACCGGCGCGTCCTGCGGGCGGCCCTGGCCGCCGATGCTCTGCCAGGTCCGCCGGTCGAACTGGTAGAGGCCGCCGTACGTCCCCGAGGAGTCCACCGCGTCGGGCCGGCCGCCGGACTCGCAGTGCGCGAGGCCGTCCCAGTCCAGGTGGTCGGTGCCCTGCACGGAGGCGGGCATGGGCTTGGTGCCCACCTTGACCACCTGGGTGCGGGGCGCCCGGATCATCTCGGCGTACAGCCGACGGGGCTTCTGCTTGACGCCGTTGACGGTGCGCAGGGCGTACGCGACCCGGCGCACACCCTGTTCCCCGGCCTGCTCGACGACCTCGGTGCCCTGGAACAGGGCGGGGTCGTCCCGCCGCTCCACGTCGAACGGGATCGGCTCCTCACGGAACTCCTTCGTACCCCTGATCCGGAGCACGGTGATCGTCTGCCCGTCCCGCGGGAAGCTCTCCCGCGGCACCGATGTGGTGTCCTGCCCCTCCAGGGTGATCCCGGCCTGGTCCACGGCCTCGCCGACGGTCGCCGCGTTCGTGCGGATCCGGCGGGCCCGGCCGTCCGCCATGACGGTGACGGTGCGCTCGGTCCGGACGTCCAGTGCCAGCCCCGCCCGGCCGATCCGCCGGGTGCGTTCGGCGGACACGTACGCGCCCTCCGAACGCACCCCGAGCTCCTCGAGCGCCCCCTCGACCGTGCGTGCCGTCGTCCACAGCCGGCGCCGCTGCCCGTCCAGGGTCAGCCGCACGGGCCGCCCGTACTCCACGGCGACCTCGTCCCCCGTGGCCAGGGGGACACCGGGGGCGGGGGCCACCACGTCGTGGGCGCCCACGGCGACGCCCTCCCGGGCGAGCAGTTCGGTCACGTCGTCCGCGAAGGTGTGCAGGGTCCGCGGCCGGCCGTCGACGCTCAGTTCGATCGCCTTGTCCTGGGCGACGAACGCGGTGGTGCCGCCCGCCAGGAACGCCACGACGAGGGCCTGCGGCACCAGCCGGCGCAACGGGGCGGGCCGTTCGGGGGTGCGTCTGCGGCGCGCGGCCCGCCGGGCCCCGGCCCGGCCCCCGTCGGCCTGCCGCGGGAGGGCGACCTCGGGTTCGTCGTCCGCGGGCCCGTCCTCCGGCGGGTCGTCCATGGGCAGGGCGTCCCGGTCCTCGTAGGCGGGCCGGTAGGTGTCGCGGGCGTACGCCGTGTACGGGAGCGCGTCGTACGCGAGGTCCTCCGAAGGGTCCAGGGAGGTGTGCCCGGCGGCGTGCACGGCGGCGTGCACGGGCGGGTGCGCGCGGTACGGGTCGGTGCCACCGTGGCGGGGCCGCTGTCGCGGGTCGGGGTACGGGGCCGGGCTCGCCGGATATGCCTGGCCCGGTCCGTACGTCTCGTAGGGCGAGTACTGCGAGGGGTGCGCGTTGCTCAAGACGAGACGCTCCTGAGGGGGCCGGCCGGATCGGGGCGACCAGAACCTAGCGGAGCCCGTGTCACTCTCCAAAGCCACACGACTACACACAGCTACTACACGAGACGGCACCGCACCGCCGATCACTCGGACGGCGGAGTGCGGCGGCCGGGCGGCGGGAGGTGCCGGTACGCGAAGGCGCGGGGTGTCAGTACGTGGAGGAGCGGGGTGTCAGTACGCGAAGGCCCGCGCGGTGTTCGCGGCGATCGCCGTCGCCAGCGCGTCCTCGTCGATGCCCCGCACCGCCGCCATGGCGCGCACCGTGACCGGAACGAGATACGGGGCGTTGGGCCGTCCGCGGTACGGCGCCGGGGTGAGGAACGGCGCGTCGGTCTCGACGAGGACCAGTTCCAGCGGCGCCACGGCCAGGGCGTCGCGCAGCGGCTGGGCGTTCTTGAAGGTCATGTTGCCGGCGAAGGACATGAAGTAGCCGGCGCGGGCGCACACCTCGGCCATCGCGGCGTCGCCGGAGTAGCAGTGGAAGACGGTCCGCTCGGGCGCGCCCTCCTCCTTCAGGATCCGCAGCACGTCGTCGTGGGCCTCGCGGTCGTGGATGACCAGTGTCTTGCCCTGTCGCTTGGCGATCTCTATGTGGGCGCGGAAGGAACGCTCCTGCGCGTCCTTCCCCTCGGGCCCGGTGCGGAAGTAGTCCAGGCCCGTCTCGCCGACGGCCTTCACCTGGGGCAGCGCGGCCAGCCGGTCGATCTCCGCGAGCGCCTCGTCGAGCGCCGCGTCCCCGCCGGGCTGCCGGGCGCCCTGTCGGCTCCAGCCGTCGGGGTCGCCGTGCACGATGCGCGGCGCCTCGTTCGGGTGCAGCGCGACGGCCGCGTGGACGCTGTCGTACGCCGCCGCCGTCTCGGCCGCCCAGCGCGAGCCGTTCAGGTCACAGCCCACCTGCACGACCGTGGTCACGCCCACCGAGGCGGCCTTGGCGAGGGCCTCCTCCACCGTGCCGGACTGCATGTCGAGGTGGGTGTGCGAGTCGGCGACGGGCACCCGCAGCGGGGCGGGGAGCGGGGGCGCGGCGTTCTTGTCAGAGGTGTCAGAAGTGCTGGAGGGCATGCCCCGATCCTACGAAAGGGGCATGCCCTGGTCCGTGCCCGGAAGTCAGCCGGTCCTGCGCTGGAAGGGGTGGAGGAGGTCGGACAGGTGCCAGTGCTGCCCGCGGGACGTCCCGTCCGCCGGGGCCGGGGCCGGGGGCGTCCCGCCCGCCGCGGCCGACGGCGTCCCGTCCGCCGACGCCTCGTCCGCCGGCATCTCGTCCGCCGGCGTCCCGGACCGGGGTGCCCGGCGGGTCTGCCCCGGCAGGAGGCAGTTCCGCGCCGAGGCCGAGGACACCTGCCCCGGCCGCATGATCCGCACCAGGTGGCCGTCGCACTTCACGCAGGCGGGCCGGGTCAGCGGCGACGGGACAACGATGCCGTCCGCCACGTACAGCACGAACTCCCGGCCCTCGGTGTCGCGGTGGTGCTCTATCTCGTAGGACTGCTCCCAGCCGTGCCCGCAGCGCATGCAGGCGAAGGAGTACGACTCGTGGACGACGGCGGTGGCCGCACCTCGGTTGCCGATCTGCCCTGAGACCTCTGTCATGCCGGCTCCTGGTTGTTGCTGGACAACACCCCGGCAGGGGGATCGGCCGGGATGTGCCCGGATCCCCCTGGGGCGGGAACGGGTACGTCCCCTCGACCAGTGGACTCCTCCGTCGGCGCGCGCGCACCGGACCTGTCAACTGTTGGAGCGGATTTGGCCTGGGCTTGTGGCGAAGCCCCTGGTCCGAGGGGCGCGCTTTGCCTTGGGCCGTCGCCCCTTTGCCCGCGCATGGGGCGCCGGGACGGGCCGCGCGCCGAAGCGGGCGCCGACGGGGCGGGACGGCCGCCCGGGTACGTTCAGCCGCGCCCCGCGTCCGTCGACCCTGTGGCGTTCGACGCGTTCTTCGCCGCGACCACGGCGTCGAAGACCTCGCGCTTGGGCAGACCCGCCGCCGCGGCCACCGCGGCGATCGCCTCCTTGCGCCGCTCCCCCGCCTCCTCGCGCACCCGCACCCGGCGCACCAGCTCGTCCGCGTCCAGCTCCTCGGCACCCTTATCCGGGGCGCCCTCGACCACGACGGTGATCTCTCCCCGTACCCCTTCGGCGGCCCACGCGGCCAGCTCGCCCAGGGGCGCCCGTTTGACCTCCTCGTACGTCTTGGTCAGCTCGCGGCAGACGGCGGCCCGCCGCTCCGCCCCGAACACCTCCGCCATCGCGGCGAGGGTGTCGTCGAGCCGGTGCGGGGCCTCGAAGTACACGAGCGTGCGCCGCTCGTCGGCGACCTCCCGCAGCCGCCCCAGCCGCTCCCCCGCCTTCCGCGGCAGGAACCCCTCGAAGCAGAACCGGTCCACGGGCAGCCCGGACAGCGCCAGCGCGGTGAGCACGGCGGAGGGGCCCGGCACGGCGGTCACCCGGATGTCCCGCTCCACGGCGGCGGCGACCAGCCGGTAGCCGGGATCGGACACGCTCGGCATGCCCGCGTCCGTGACCAGCAGCACCCGCGAGCCGCCCGCCAGCGCCTCGACGAGCTCGGGCGTACGAGCGGCCTCGTTGCCCTCGAAGTACGAGACGACCCGGCCGGCCGGCTGCACGCCGAGCGCCTGCGTGAGCCGCCGCAGCCGCCGGGTGTCCTCCGCGGCGACCACGTCCGCCGAGGCCAGCTCCGTGGCCAGCCGGGGCGGTGCGTCCGCGACGTCGCCGATGGGGGTGCCTGCCAACACAAGGGTTCCTGTCACGACGACCAGTCTCGCAGGACCTCCCCCGGCCGCCCGGGGCGGACGTCACGGTGCCCGTTCCTGGCCCGGGCACGGGACTGGCACAGACACGTTCCCTACGATGGCGCGGTGACGAGTACCGCGTCCTCCACGGACACCCCGGCAGGGCAGGGGCAGACGACCGACGACCAGCGGCCGTCGTGGCAGCAGCGGCTGCGCCGGTTCGGATACACCGGGCAGCCGAGAAGCGATGTCCGCGACCGGCTGGTGCCCCCGTACAGCCGGCCGGGCCCGCGCCTGTGGGCCGTGCTCGGGGTGGGCGGGGACGCCGCCGCGCGCCTCACGCGCTGGTCCGCGTGGGGCGGCCCGCTGCTCGTGACGCTCTTCGCCGGTCTCCTGAGGTTCTGGGACCTGGGCAGTCCGAAGGCGGTGATATTCGACGAGACGTACTACGCCAAGGACGCGTGGGCGATCGTCCACCGCGGGTTCGAGGTCAACTGGGCCAAGGACGCCAACGACCTGATCCTGCAGAACAACGGCAACGTCCCGATCCCGACCGACGCCGCCTACGTGGTCCATCCGCCGGTCGGCAAGTACGTCATCGGGCTCGGCGAGTGGCTGTTCGGCTTCACGCCGTTCGGCTGGCGCTTCATGACGGCGGTGCTCGGCACCCTGTCCGTGCTGATGCTCTGCCGGATCGGCCGCCGCCTGTTCCGCTCCACCTTCCTCGGCTGCCTGGCGGGCACCCTGATGGCGGTGGACGGCCTGCACTTCGTGATGAGCCGCACGGCGCTGCTCGACCAGGTGCTGATGTTCTTCGTACTGGCCGCCTTCGGCTGCCTCGTCATCGACCGCGACAAGGCACGGGCCCGCCTCGCGGCCGCGCTGCCGGCGGACGAGGACGGTGTCGTACGCCCGAACGCGCAGGTGGCCGACACCCTCACCCTCGGCCTGCGCCCGTGGCGCTGGCTGGCGGGCCTCTGCCTGGGCCTGGCCTTCGCCACCAAGTGGAACGGTCTGGTCTTCCTGGCCTTCTTCGGCGTGCTGACCGTGCTGTGGGACGTGGGCGCCCGCAAGGTCGCCGGCGCCCGGCGCCCGTACCGCGCGGTCATCCGGCACGACCTGGGCTGGGCCTTCCTCTCGACCGTCCCCGTGGCCCTCGCGACGTACCTGGTCTCGTGGACCGGCTGGATCCTTTCGCCCGACGACGGCACCGGCGGCTACTTCCGCGACTGGGCGGCGACGGACGGCAAGGACAGCTCCTGGAGCTGGCTGTTCCCGGACTGGTGGCGCAGCCTGTGGCACTACGAGACCGAGGTCTACGACTTCCACAAGGGCCTGTCCTCCCCGCACACCTACGAGTCCAACCCGTGGAGCTGGATCGTCACCGGCCGCCCGGTCTCGTACTTCTACGAGTCCCCCCTGCCCGGCAAGGACGGCTGCCCCACGGACACGGCCGACAAGTGCGCCCGCGAGGTCCTGGCCATCGGCACTCCCCTGCTGTGGTGGGCCGCCGGCTTCGCCCTGCTCTACGTCCTCTGGCGCTGGCTCTTCCGCCGCGACTGGCGGGCCGGCGCGATCGTCTGCGGCATCGCTGCCGGCTGGCTGCCCTGGTTCATGTACCAGGAGCGCACGATCTTCTTCTTCTACGCGGTCGTCTTCCTCCCCTTCCTCTGCCTGGCCCTGACCATGATGCTCGGCGCGATCATCGGCCCCCCCGGCTCCCCGGAACGCCGCCGCGTCGTGGGGGCCGTGGGGGCGGGGGTGCTGGTCCTGCTGATCGCCTGGAACTTCATCTACTTCTGGCCGCTGTACACCGGCACCCCGATCCCGATAGACGACTGGCGGGGGCGGATGTGGCTGGA
>NZ_JAVRHI010000426.1:0-7635 GCF_034105845.1 Streptomyces sp. CRN 30
GTCGAGGTCGGCCAGGAGGTCACGGTCGAGGTCCTCGACGTCGACATGGACCGCGAGCGTGTCTCCCTGTCGCTGAAGGCGACCCAGGAAGACCCGTGGCAGCAGTTCGCCCGCACGCACCAGATCGGCCAGGTCGTGCCCGGCAAGGTCACGAAGCTGGTTCCGTTCGGTGCGTTCGTCCGCGTGGACGAGGGCATCGAGGGTCTGGTGCACATCTCCGAGCTGGCCGAGCGCCACGTGGAGATCCCGGAGCAGGTCGTCCAGGTCAACGACGAGATCTTCGTCAAGGTCATCGACATCGACCTCGAGCGTCGCCGGATCTCGCTGTCCCTCAAGCAGGCCAACGAGTCCTTCGGCGCCGACCCGTCGGCGGTCGAGTTCGACCCGACCCTGTACGGCATGGCCGCGTCCTACGACGACCAGGGCAACTACATCTACCCCGAGGGCTTCGACCCCGAGACCAACGACTGGCTCGAGGGTTACGAGACCCAGCGCGAGGCCTGGGAGGGCCAGTACGCCGAGGCGCAGTCGCGCTTCGAGCAGCACCAGGCGCAGGTCATCAAGTCCCGCGAGGCGGACGAGCAGGCCGCTGCCGAGGGTGGCGAGACCGCCGCTCCGGCCGCGTCCGGCGGTGGCTCGTACTCCAGCGAGGGTGGCGACAACTCCGGCGCCCTCGCCTCGGACGAGGCCCTGGCCGCGCTCCGCGAGAAGCTCGCCGGCGGCCAGAGCTGACCTTCCTCCGGACGTCCGGAGGAGAGCTCGACCGCTAGCCAGTAGTCGCTGACCGAAGGCCCGCACCCTTGGGGGTGCGGGCCTTCGGCGTGCTCGGGAGGCGGGTGGGGTACGGGGGAACCCGGTTCCGGACGGAGCGGGAATGCCCGTGCCCCGCACGGCGTTGTGCGTGACGGACACGAGGAGGAGCGGTCACAGTGCTTGATCCGCAGGGTTTGTACGCATGGGAGCCGAAGGGCCTGGCCGTCGTCGACATGGCGCTGGCCCAGGAGTCGGCCGGACTGGTCATGCTCTACCACTTCGACGGATACATCGACGCGGGCGAGACCGGCGACCAGATCGTCGACCGGCTCCTCGACTCGCTGCCCCACCAGGTCGTCGCCCGCTTCGACCACGACCGGCTCGTGGACTACCGGGCCCGCCGCCCGCTGCTGACGTTCAAGCGCGACCGCTGGGCCGGCTACGAGGAGCCCACGCTGGACGTGCGGCTCGTCCAGGACGCCACCGGTGCGCCCTTCCTGCTGCTGTCGGGCCCGGAGCCGGACGTCGAGTGGGAGCGGTTCGCCGCAGCGGTCCTGCAGATCGTGGAGCGGCTCGGAGTGCGCCTCTCCGTCAACTTCCACGGCATCCCCATGGGCGTCCCGCACACCCGCCCGGTGGGGCTGACCCCGCACGGCAACCGCACCGAGCTGGTGCCGGGCCAGCGCAGCCCCTTCGAGGAGGCGCAGGTTCCCGGCAGCGCGGAGGCGCTCGTCGAGTACCGCCTGATGGAGGCCGGCCACGACGTCCTGGGCGTCGCCGCGCACGTGCCGCACTACATCGCCCGCTCCGCGTACCCGGACGCCGCGCTGACCGTGCTGGAGGCGATCACCGGCGCGACCGGACTGGTGCTGCCCGGCGTCGCCCACGCGCTGCGCACGCAGGCGCACCGCACCCAGACCGAGATCGACCGGCAGATCCAGGAGGGCGACGAGGAGCTCGTCGCGCTGGTCCAGGGGCTCGAGCACCAGTACGACGCGGCGGCGGGGGCCGAGACGCGCGGGAACATGCTGGCCGAACCGGTGGACATCCCGTCCGCGGACGAGATCGGACAGGAGTTCGAGAAGTTCCTGGCGGAGCGGGAGGGCGAGGGCTGAGCCGTCGGATCCGGTGCCCGACCGCGACCCGTCGGTGGCGCTGTCGGTGGTAGGCCCTAAGCTTCCGGCCATGCTGAGAGTGGGCCTGACCGGGGGCATCGGAGCCGGCAAGAGCGAGGTGGCGCGGCTGCTCGTGGAGCGCGGCGCCGTACTGATCGACTCCGACCGGATCGCGCGCGAGGTCGTCGAGCCGGGCACCCCCGGTCTCGCGGCGGTCGTCGACGCCTTCGGCGCGGAGGTGCTCGCCGAGGGCGGTGGCCTCGACCGACCGAAGCTGGGCTCCCTCGTGTTCGCCGACGCAGACAAGCTCGCCACGCTCAACTCGATCGTCCACCCCCTGGTGCGCGCCCGTTCCCAGGAGCTGGAGGGCGCCGCCGCCGAGGACGCCGTCGTCGTCCACGACGTCCCCCTCCTCGCGGAGAACGGGCTCGCCCCGCTCTACGACCTCGTCCTCGTCGTGGACGTGGCCCCCGACACCCAGCTCGACCGCCTGGTACGGCTGCGCGGTACGACGGAGGACGACGCCCGCGCACGGATGGCCGCCCAGGCCACCCGCGAGCAGCGGCTGGAGATCGCGGACATCGTGATCGACAACGATGTGCCGCTGGCAGACCTCGAACTGCGGGTACGCGATGTGTGGGCCGAGCTGGAGCGCCGGGCGGGCCGGTCCGAGGAATAGCGTCCCGGCAAAGGGGCGTTGAAGCAGGGCAGCAAGGGAAGGACTCAGCCGTGCCCGAGAACAGCGGAACCAGCGGACGCACCCCGGAGACGCACGTCATCGACTACCGCGCGGCCGAGCAACTGCTCGCGGCCAGGGACCCGCGGGGTGCGGTGAAGCTGCTCGACCCGGTCATCGCCGCGTACCCGGAGAACACGGCCGCCCGGCTGCTGCGCGCCCGCGCGTTCTTCGCGGCCGCGCAACTGCGTCCCGCCGAGCTGGAGTTCACGATCGTCCTGGAGCGCGAGCCGGACAACGCGTTCGCGCACTTCGCGCTGGCGCGCACCTACCAGCGGCAGAACCGCCCCGACCAGGCCAAGCGGCACTTCCGCCTCGCGGCCGCGCTGGACCCCAATCCGGAGTACCTCCAGGCGGCGCGCTTCGACGCTTGAGGTGTTCCCCGCTCACCGGGAGCGGCGGGCGGGGAACAGGAGTCGGCCCGGATCTCCGCCCGTCCGGCTCAGGCTTCGCGATCAGCCCTGTCGCCGCCGCGAGCCTCACGCGCCTCGGCCGCGGAGGCGGCGAGGCCCCGGAGGCGTTCCATGTCGCGGCGGTCGCGCTTGGTGGGGCGGCCCGCGCCGCGGTCGCGGATGCCGGCGGGGGCGACGGCCTCGCGGGGCGGGGGCGGCGGGCTGTTGTCGACGTAGCACTCCACCGCGACCGGGGGGCCGACCCGCTTGCGGATCAGCCGCTTCACGACGACGACCCGCTCACGGCCGGCGTGGCGCAGCCGCACCTCGTCGCCGACGCGGACCGCGTGGGCGGGCTTGACGCGTTCGCCGTTCACCCGGACGTGACCGCCCCGGCAGGCGGTCGCACCCATCGAGCGGGTCTTGACCAGGCGCACGGACCAGATCCAGCTGTCGATGCGCACGGACTCGCCGTTCCCCGGGCGGGCGGCCTCGGCGGCGGTCACCGCCTCGGCGGTGTCGCGAGCCGAACCCTCCGCGGGACGCACCTCGTCTCCTGCAGTAGCCATGTCTGAGACCTTAGCCCGACGCTGGGCCGTCTCCCGTACCTCTCGTACCGGTCCGGCGGACCCGGTCCGGCGATCACCGGGTCGTACCGGGTCGTACGGTGGAGCCATGGACAGCAGCCTCGCCGAGCTCGATGCCCGCATCACGGGGTGCCGGGCGTGCCCGCGGCTGGTCGAGTGGCGGGAGGAGGTGGCCCGGACCAAACGCGCCGCCTTCGCCGACTGGACGTACTGGGGACGGCCGGTGCCGGGCTTCGGGCCCGCGGACGCGTCCTTGCTGATCCTCGGACTCGCACCGGCCGCGCACGGGGGGAACCGGACCGGGCGGATGTTCACCGGGGACCGGTCGGGGGACGTGCTGTACGCGGCGCTGCACGAGGTGGGGCTGGCGTCGCGCGGTACCGCGGTGCGCGCCGACGACGGGCTGGAGCTGTACGGCGTACGGATCACCTCGCCCGTGCACTGCGCGCCGCCCGCCAACAAGCCGACGCCCGCGGAGCGCGACACCTGCCGGTCGTGGCTGGTCACGGAGCTGGAGCTGCTGCGGCCGACGGTACGGTCCGTCGTCGTGCTCGGCGCCTTCGGCTGGCGGGCCGCGCTGCCCGCGCTGGCCGGCGCCGGCTGGGAGGTGCCCCGGCCGCGCCCCGCCTTCGGACACGGCGCCCGGGTCACCCTGGCGGGGAGTCCGGAGCCGCTCGACGTCTTCGGCTGCTACCACGTCAGCCAGCGCAACACCTTCACCGGGCGGCTCACCCCCGCGATGCTGCGGGACGTGCTGCGCACGGCGGCCGGAGCGGCAGGACTGCGCACCAGGCCGGAGGGGTAAAGGGGCTGCGGACGGGCCCCGGTGCGGGTTAGCGTCGTGCGAATGGGCCTGTATCCGGAGATCGAACCGTACGAGCGAGGCATGCTCGACGTGGGTGACGGCAACCGCGTGTACTGGGAGGTCTGCGGAAACCCGCGGGGCAAGCCCGCGGTGATGCTGCACGGCGGACCCGGCTCGGGCAGCAACCCCCGCTTCCGGCGCTACTTCGACCCCGACGCGTACCGCATCGTCCTGCTCGACCAGCGCGGCTGCGGACGGTCCACTCCGCCCGCGAGCGCGTACGACACCGACATGAGCGTCAACACGACGGCGCACCTCATCGCCGACCTGGAGCTGCTGCGGCGGCACCTGGACATCGGACGGTGGCTGGTGTGGGGCGTGTCGTGGGGCTCGGTGCTGGGACTGCGGTACGCGCAGACACACCCCGACGCCGTGTCCGAGCTGGTGCTGACCGCGGTCGCCACGGGCGCGAACAGCGAGGTGGCCCTGATGACGCGGGGGCTCGGCCAGTTCTTCCGGGAGGCGTTCGAACGGTTCCTCGCGGAGCTGGCCGAGGAGGACCGCGCGGACAACCCGGCGGCGGGCTACAACCGGCTGCTGGAGTCGCCCGACCCCGAGGTGCGCGCCCGCGCGGCACGTGCCTGGACCGACTGGGAGACGGCGGTGGCGGCCCTGCCGCCGCGTTCCGTCCCGCGGTACGAGGACCCGGTGTTCCGCATGGGATGGGCCCGGACGGTCACGCACTACTGGGGCAACGACCACTTCCTCGGCGGGGACGGCGGGGACGGCGGGGACGGCGAGGACAACGAGGACGGTGTCGTCCTGCGGGACGCCCCGCTCCTCAAGGACATCCCGGGAACCCTCGTCCAGGGCAGCCTCGACCCGGGCAACCTCCTCGGCATCGTCTGGCGCCTGCACCACGCCTGGCCCGGCAGCGAACTGATCATCGTCGACGAGGTGGGGCACAACGCGGGCGCGCCCGGCATGGTGGACGAGCTGGTGGCGGCGACGGACAGGTACGCGGCCCGCCGCTGACGCATCCCCCGCCGCTGACGCATCCCTGCCCTCATCCCCTCCGCCGGGTGCGAGCCCGCTCCCGCTCACCCGCCGACTCCACGAACTGCAGTTCCAGCGTGGGCGGGGGCGGGGCCACCCCGGGCCCGCCGGCCTCCGCCCACCGCAGCAACTCGTCCGTGCAGTCGTCCCCCATCGACCAGCCGACCCACACCGAACGTCCCCCGCGCCGGCGGCCCTCGCCCGAGGGCTGCACGACGACGATGTTCGCCTGGTCGCACGGCCCGAGACAGTCCGTCGTACGGACCGCGAGGCGCCCCCCGGAGTCCGCGGCCGCCGCGCGCAGCCGCTCCAGCTGCCCCTCGTGGTCGTAGCCCGGATGCTTGCGCCGGTCACCGCAGCAGCAGCCACGGCACACGACCAGCGTGCAGGGGCGGGTACGGGCGGCGCCGATCAGCGTGCGGGGGGTCACTGTGCTCCTTCGCCGGGGGTCGGTTCGGTGGATCACCGATGTCTCCGGCAGTGTCGCTCAGGCCGAGGACGGCCCGGACGCCGGGGGCCGATCTGCCCCCTACGGCACCACCGCGGTCGCCGTGATCTCCACGAGCTGACCCGGGTAACCGAGACAGGCCACACCGAGCAGGGTCGACGAGTGCGGGCCGAGACTGAGCCCGCCGGCCTCGACGACCTCCCAGACTCCGGCGAGCACCGCGGAGTCACCGGACGCCACGTACACATCGGTCGACACGACGTGCTCGAACTCACTCCCGACCGCGCGCAGTTGCTCCCCGAGGTTCACGAGCACCTGCTCGGCCTGCCGTACGGGATCGCCCTCGCCCACGAGCTTCCCGTCGGCGTCGAGGGGCACGGAACCGGCCAGGAAGGCCAGCTTCGTACCCGCCTCGACGACGGAGGCGTGGGAGTAGCGGGGCGGCGGGGCGAGGGTGGGGACGGTGACTCGTTGGATCATGCGTGCTCCTGGATCCTCGACTCCGGACGTGGACCGTTGACTGTGGGCAACCCGTCGAGCATGCGGTTCTCGGGGCATCGCCGCATCTCCTTTTCGTACGCTGCTCCGCCGACGTACCTCCCAGCGCCCCACCGAGGGCCGGACTCAGGAACCCGCAGAACGGCTCGGTATTCCTGCATTCCGTCGGTTCCAGTCGGTGCGAGGCCGCCCGTCAGCGTCGGCTGAACTGGACGCCGGACGGCTGGACGGCGTCCGGGCGTACGGCAATGCCCTCGACGGTCAGTTGCTCGCCGTGGACGTCGGTGAGCCGGAGCGGGCCGCCGCAGCCGGTGCCGTCGGGGGAGAGGAAGTAGTTGTACTCGGTACGGGTGAGGCGCTGCCAGCCGTTGCCGGTGCCGACCTCCAGGCGGGCCAGTGGGTTGCGGTGGCCGATCGCCTGGATGCCGCACCAGTACTGGGTGGAGCCGGTCTTGTAGCGGATGGAGATGGTGTCGGAGGTGCCGGGGCTCAGCAGGCTCCAGGTGATGTCCAGTTCGCCGACGGAGAGGGCGGCGAGCTCGGCGAAGGCCTGCCGGCTGAGGTCGATCTGTCCGGGAGCGCAGGGGGACGGGCATTCGTTGGTGATCCGTACGGTGACGGAGGCGCCGTTCGCGGCGCGGACGAGCACGTGGGCCCCGCAGGCCTTGGACGTCTCGTAGTCCGTGGTGTTCATCGCCGCGATCATCATGTCGGGGCTCGGGCCGAACGAGCAGGCACCGTCGCCGTCCGCGGCGTCGTAGTGGGTGGCGATTCCGTCGTACGTGGTGCCGGGCCTGATCCGGCCGGCCAGTGATCCGGAGGCGGGGGCCGCCGCCTGGCGCGTGGGCGCGGGGGCGCTCGCGGTCGACGGCCGGGTCGAGGGGGTGGGATCGGCGGACTTCGCGGTGGGGGACGCCGTGGGGGAGGTCGAGGGGGACGCCGTGGATCGCGTCGGCTCCGGTCCCGTTTCCGGCTTCGACTCCGTCGCGGAGGGGCTCACCCGGGCGTCGGCCACGGACGTGTCCTCGGCCTGCACGGTGTCCGCCTCGGAGCCGGGGCGGAGGGCCACCACCAGCGAGACGGCGAGCACCGCGGCCGCCACGACGACTGCGGGGACGAGGGCGGTGCGTCGTCGTGTACGGGGCGGACGGCGGTGACGGTGCCGGTGGGAAGGGGATGCCACGGATGAGTCCTCACGTGTTGCGGAGAGCACGGCTTTCGACTCGTCAGTGGTCACGGGGGAGG
>NZ_JAVRHI010000427.1:0-31735 GCF_034105845.1 Streptomyces sp. CRN 30
GAACTCCTCCTGCGTCGACTCCTTGTCCGCGAGGAACTGGATGTCGTCGACGAGCAGGATGTCCATCTCCCGGTACCGCTTGCGGAAGCTGTCGCCCTTGCCGTCGCGGATGGAGTTGATGAACTCGTTGGTGAACTCCTCGGAGCTCACGTAGCGCACGCGGGTACCCGGGTACAGGCTGCGCGCGTAGTGCCCGATCGCGTGCAGCAGGTGCGTCTTGCCGAGCCCGGACTCCCCGTAGATGAACAGCGGGTTGTACGCCTTCGCCGGTGCTTCGGCCACGGCCACGGCGGCCGCGTGCGCGAAGCGGTTGGAGGCGCCGATGACGAACGTGTCGAAGAGGTACTTGGGGTTCAGGCGGGCCGTGGGCTCACCCGGACCGGTCGCCGGCGCGGGCTGCGCGGCCAGTGGGCCGGGGGCGCCGCTGGAGGAGCTGGAGCCGACCGGGCCGCCGCGGTGCACGTGACCGGAGCCCGGGGGCGGGTCGGGCAGCTCACGGCGGTCGGGGCGCTGGTCGTAGTCGGTGCGGCCCTGGTCGTAGTCGCCCCGGGGCTGCTCGTAGTCGCCGCGGGCCTGCTCGTAGTCCGCGCGCGCGGAGTCGTACTCCGGTCGCTGCTGCTCGTACGGCGACCGCTCCATCGACTGCGTGCGGTAGTCCGGCGGGCGGGAGGCGTACAGATCGCGTTCGGGGAAACCGAGCCGCTGCTGCTGCCAGCCGTAGTCGTCCTGCGCGGGGCGCGGCCAGGCGCCCGGCTCGGGCCGCTGGTAGTCGCCGGGGTACGCGGGACGGGCGGTGGGCAGCGGGTCGCCGGGCCCACCGGAGTGCTGTTCGGGGCGGCCGTGCGGACGGTCGTGCGAGCGGTCCTCCGCACGGTGGCGGCCGTAGCCGTCGTACGGCTGCCGGCCCTGACCGTCGTACCCGTCGTGGTGCTGCCCCGGAGCGGGCAGCTCGGGCTCCTCGTAGTGCGAGGGGGCGGCGGGCGGCGGGGGGGCGGACTCGCCCACCGAGCTGTCGACGGTGATCGCGATGCGGATCGGGCGTCCGCACTCCCGGCTCAGGCTCTCGCTGACGACCGGTGCGAGACGGCCTTCCAGCACGCCCTTGGCGAACTCGTTCGGTACGGCGAGCAGCGCGGTGTCCGCGACCAGGGCGAGCGGCTGGCAGCGTCTGATCCAGTGCTCGTCCCTCGACTCGACGCCCTGCCCGCGGCCTTCTCCGAGGAGGTGCTCCAGTACGCGTGGCCACACTGCGGCAAGATCGGCAGGTACGTCAGCCACAGGGCACGCTCTCTCACGAGTCCCACGAACGTGTGGTTCCGGGACGGGTCGGGATGTCGGTCGGACCGGCGGGACGGGAACGAAGGCGCCGGTGCGGGGAGAAGGGAACGAATCGGAGTCCAGCCACGGTAGTCAGGGCAACCGGTACGGTTCAAGTTGTTGTCCCCAGGCTGTGGACAGTGTCTCCCGGTGGTCCCTGGTTTGACCGGAAGGCGCAGTCCCGCGTACCGTAACCAGGTCGAGTTGTCGATGGCTGCTGCCGCCTGCCTCCGATGGGCATAGATCACGCACCAGTGCCTGACCAGGGCATATGAAGTGATCGGGAAGCGGTGCACTCGGGCGTAAGCGAGCTACTCGTGGGCGCACGGTGACAGCCAGGCGACACCCCGCCACCCATCGAATCATTACTGGAGCCCCCGAGTGAGCAAGCGCACCTTCCAGCCGAACAACCGTCGTCGCGCGAAGACCCACGGCTTCCGGCTGCGGATGCGCACCCGTGCCGGCCGCGCGATTCTCGCGTCCCGCCGTGGCAAGGGTCGCGCCCGCCTGTCCGCCTGATCGCGTACAGGTCATGACGTGCTGCCCACCGAGAACCGGCTGAGGCGGCGCGAGGACTTCGCGACCGCGGTTCGTCGAGGCCGTCGGGCCGGACGCCCGCTCCTCGTCGTCCACCTTCGCAGCGGTACTACGGACCCGCACGTGCCCGGGGAGACTGCTCCCCTGACGCGTGCGGGTTTCGTCGTGAGCAAAGCTGTGGGAGGAGCGGTCGTACGCAACAAGGTGAAGCGCAGACTGCGTCATCTGATGCGTGAGCGAGTGGCCCTGCTGCCCCCCGGTAGCCTGGTAGTCGTACGAGCGTTGCCCGATGCGGGTGACGCTGACCATGCACAGCTGGCCCGAGACCTGGATGCCGCCCTGCAGCGGCTGCTGGGAGGGGGCGCGCGATGAAGTACCCGCTGCTGGCGTTGATCAAGCTGTACCAGTGGATCATCAGCCCGCTGCTCGGGCCGGTGTGCAAGTACTACCCGTCGTGCTCCCACTACGGCTACCAGGCCATAGACCGGCACGGTGCGGTCAAGGGAACGGCACTGACCGCCTGGCGCATCCTCCGCTGCAATCCGTGGTCGCTCGGCGGCGTGGACCATGTCCCGCCGCGCAAGCGTCCGCGGTGGCACGAAATGCTGCGCAGCGCTTGGCGCGCACGCAAGGGCGGGACCTCCGCCGACCCGGCCACCGAGGGGCACTCGGTCTCCGACCGCCCCTCGAGCCCGGCCGCAGAGACCCCGTCCCATGCCCAAGGAGCATGATTAGTGGACACGATTGCCAGCTTCTTCAGCTTCATCACCACACCTGTCTCGTGGATCATCGTTCAGTTCCACAGCCTGTACGGTGCGATCTTCGGCCCCGATACGGGATGGGCCTGGGGTCTGTCCATCGTGTCCCTGGTGATTCTGATTCGCATCTGCCTGATCCCGCTGTTCGTGAAGCAGATCAAGGCGACCCGGGCGATGCAGACGCTCCAGCCCGAGATGAAGAAGATCCAGGAGCGCTACAAGAACGACAAGCAGCGTCAGTCCGAAGAGATGATGAAGCTGTACAAGGAGACGGGCACCAACCCGCTCTCCTCGTGCCTTCCCATCCTGGCGCAGTCGCCCTTCTTCTTCGCGCTGTACCACGTGCTCAACAGCATCGCGCAGAACGACACCATCGGCGTGATCAACGAGCGGCTGCTGGAGAGCGCGCAGAAGGCGCACATCTTCGGTGCTCCGCTCGCGGCGAAGTTCATGGACAGCGCGGACAAGGTCCGAGAGCTGGACGCCTCGCTGACGGACGTCCGTATCGTCACCGCGCTGATGATCGTCCTGATGTCGTTCTCGCAGTTCTACACGCAGCGCCAGCTGATGACGAAGAACGTCGACACCACGGTGAAGACGCCGTTCATGCAGCAGCAGAAGATGCTGATGTACGTCTTCCCCATCATCTTCGCCGTCTTCGGCATCAACTTCCCGGTCGGTGTCCTCGTCTACTGGCTGACCACCAACGTGTGGACCATGGGCCAGCAGATGTACGTCATCCACAACAACCCGACGCCGGGTTCGAAGGCTCAGGCCTCCTACCTGGAGCGCCTGCAGAAGAGCGTTCTGCAGCACGGCAAGACCCGTAACCGTCGTGAGCGCGCCATCGTCAAGGCCATCGTCGCCAAGGGCCGCGACCGCAACGAGTACGAGCGCAAGTTCATCAACGGGCTGAGCAAGGCGAATCTCGCCGCCCAGGCCGATGGCGCCGTGGTGAAGAGCGAGGCCTCGGCCGTCGCCACCGACGAGGACGGTGCGGTGTCGGCGACGCCCAGGCGGCAGCAGCCCAAGCGACAGTCCAAGTCGCAGCGCCAGACGGGCGGTGCCAAGCCCGCGGGCGGAACTGAGCCGGAGCCCTCCTCGCCGTCGCTCACCAAGTCCGACGAGCCGCAGGACGCCAAGCCGGCCGGTGGCGCCAAGAAGGCCGCTCCCAAGGCCGCCGGCTCCGGTGGCCGGAGCAAGGCCCAGTCGGGCCAGCGCAAGGGCCAACAGCGGCCCAAGTCCTCGTCCAAGAAGTAAGAAGGAGTCCATCCCGTGACGGAAGGCACTACCTCCGCCGCCTCCGAGGGTGGCGACACCCTCACCCGCCTGGAGCAGGAGGGTGAAATCGCGGCGGACTACCTCGAAGGTCTGCTGGACATCGCCGATCTCGACGGCGACATCGACATGGATGTCGAGGCCGACCGTGCGTCCGTCTCGATCATCAGTGACGCGGGCGGCCGCGACCTGCAGAAGCTGGTCGGCCGGGACGGTGAGGTGCTGGAGGCGCTGCAGGAGCTCACGCGCCTGGCCGTGCACCGGGAGACCGGGGACCGCAGCCGTCTGATGCTGGACATCGCCGGCTACCGGGCCAAGAAGCGCTCGGAGCTGTCGGAGCTGGGTGCCAAGGCCGCGGCCGAGGCCAAGAGCTCTGGCGAGCCGGTGAAGCTGAAGGCGATGACGCCCTTCGAGCGCAAGGTCGTGCACGACGCGGTCAAGGCCGCCGGTCTGCGCAGCGAGTCCGAGGGCGAGGAGCCGCAGCGCTTCGTCGTCGTACTGCCCGCCTGAGCGGTGCTGCGCGCCTGAATCGGTACGAGTGTTACTCCGGCCCCGTCTGTTGCGCAGGCGGGGCCGAAGTTTGTCAGCCTGATAGTCCCTGCCGGCTGCCGGAGGCCTGGTAGCCGGATGTCCCTGTTAACCCTGGTGATCAGCGCCCAGTGCGCTTGCGCGGTACGGAAGGACGGTCCCCGTGACGGAGGCAGCGGAGCTCCCCCCGGCTCCCGAACAGGCCCGAGCGGTATTCGGTGATCGGTACGCGGACGCGGTCCGGTATGCGGAGCTGCTGGCCGAGGCAGGGGTACAGCGGGGACTGATCGGTCCCCGTGAGGTGCCCCGTCTGTGGGAACGGCATCTGCTGAACTGCGCGGTGCTGTCCGAGGTCGTACCCGAGGGCGTGACCGTGTGCGACGTCGGCTCCGGTGCCGGGCTGCCAGGCATTCCGCTGGCCCTGGTCCGGGACGATCTGAAGATCACGTTGTTGGAGCCCCTGCTGCGTCGCACCAACTTCCTCACCGAGGTCGTGGAACTCCTCGGCCTCGATCACGTCACGGTCGTCCGAGGCCGTGCGGAAGAGGTCATGGGGAAGCTGCCGGCCGTCCACGTGGTCACGGCACGTGCCGTGGCGCCGCTGGACCGTCTCGCCACCTGGGGCGTCCCCTTGCTGCGGCCCTACGGTGAGATGCTCGCCCTGAAGGGCGACACCGCCGAGGAGGAGCTGAAGAGTGCGGCCACGGCTCTGAGCAAGCTCGGCGCCGTCGAGACCTCCATCCTGCATGTCGGTGAGGGAGTCGTGGATCCCCTCTCCACCGTCGTACGGGTCGAGGTCGGGGAGAGCCCTGGTGGTGTACGGTTCGCGGCCAAGCGTGCGAAGGCAGCTCGAACGGGTCGGGTCCGGCGGCGTCGCTGATGCCTGGGACCGGTCGGGTGCGCGTCGGCATGACTGATCCGTCCTGACGACGAGACGTACTCCACACAAGCTGCCGGACCAGTACGGGTCGGAGTGTCGCGGCGGCCCGGTCACCGCTGCTGTGCATCGTGTTTCACGTGAAACGTCGCTCACTGCTGCACGGCATCATCAGCCGTGGCCGCGCTGCGGCCCAACCCCGCGACCGCGACCATAAGCCTCTCGGATCCAAGCCCATGGGATCCATGGGATTCCCTCAGGTGGCCTCCACGTCGGGCGGCCACCCGCCTCCCACAGAGGTCACGGAGTTGTCCACAGAGGTGGATTTCTCCACAGAACGCCAGGCCTCACTGGTTCACGACCCCGAAGACATGGGAGGCTCTGTTCATCGCGAGCCTGAAGTCGAGGAGAGTGAATCCTTGCGGTCCGACGCCAACATCGCGGGACCGATGACCGATCCGGTCCCCGGTCCCCGTACCGAGTCGATGGGGGAGGATGTTTCACGTGAAACACCGCCCCCGATGGACGACACTCCCATCGGTCGTGCTGCCCAACTGGCAGTCGAGGCTATGGGGCGCGCCGGCGAGGGCCTGCTGCGACCCGAGCAGACCCGTGTCATCGTGGTGGCCAACCAGAAGGGCGGGGTGGGGAAGACCACGACGACGGTCAACCTCGCGGCCTCGCTGGCCCTTCACGGTGGTCGTGTCCTGGTGATCGACCTCGACCCGCAGGGCAATGCGTCCACCGCGCTGGGTATCGATCACCACGCGGAGGTCCCTTCCATCTATGACGTGCTGATCGACAGCAAGCCGCTCTCTGAAGTCGTTCAGCCCGTGCCGGATGTCGAAGGTCTCTTCTGCGCCCCTGCCACCATCGATCTGGCGGGTGCGGAGATCGAGCTGGTGTCTCTGGTGGCGCGTGAGAGCCGACTTGAGCGAGCGATCAAGTCGTATGAGCAGCCGCTGGACTACATCCTCGTCGACTGCCCACCCTCACTCGGCCTGCTGACCGTCAACGCGCTGGTTGCCGGCCAAGAAGTACTCATCCCGATCCAGTGCGAGTACTACGCGCTGGAGGGCCTGGGACAACTACTGCGCAATGTCGACCTGGTGCGCGGGCACCTCAATCCGGCCCTGCATGTGTCGACCATTCTGCTCACCATGTACGACGGCCGGACGCGTCTTGCCTCCCAGGTCGCGGACGAGGTGCGCAGCCACTTCGGCGACGAGGTGCTGCGGACGAGCATTCCTCGCTCGGTCCGTATCTCCGAGGCACCGAGCTATGGGCAGACGGTGCTGACCTACGATCCAGGATCGAGTGGTGCCCTCTCCTACTTCGAGGCGGCACGAGAAATTGCGCTCAAGGGAGTCGGCCTCGGCTACGACCCGAAGCATCCCCACATCAGCGCGCAGAACAGCACGAGCACGGTGGAGGGGATCCAGTGAGTGATCGACGGAGGGGACTGGGCCGTGGCCTCGGGGCGCTGATCCCCATGGCCCCGGCAGGCGAGAAAACGGTACCGGTGACAGGAGGGGGAGCATCCGCGTCGCCTGGCGCGGTACCCGTCCTCATGCCGGAGCGTGGCGTGGCGGCCGCGAAGGTGACCTCGCTTCCGCATGTTTCACGTGAAACAGAAGCAGAGAATCCGCCGCCGAACGAAGTGGCGGAGGCACCTGCAGCGCCTGTCGGTGCTCACTTCGCCGAGCTGCCCCTCGATTCGATCACCCCGAATCCACGGCAGCCGCGGGAAATCTTCGATGAGGATCTGCTCACCGAGCTCGTGACCTCCATCAAGGAGGTCGGGCTGCTCCAGCCGGTCGTCGTGCGGCAGCTGGGGCCGGATCGCTACGAGCTCATCATGGGCGAGCGGCGTTGGCGAGCGTGCCGTGAGGCCGGGATGGACGCGATCCCGGCGATCGTCCGCGCCACGGAGGACAAGAAGTTGCTCCTGGACGCGCTCCTGGAGAACCTGCATCGGGCTCAGCTGAACCCGCTGGAGGAGGCGGCCGCGTACGACCAGCTCCTCAAGGAGTTCAGCTGCACGCAGGAGCAGTTGGCCGACCGTATCGGACGCTCCCGTCCGCAGGTGTCCAACACCCTCCGTCTGCTCAATCTGTCGCCCGCCGTGCAGCGCCGTGTCGCCGCCGGAGTTCTCTCCGCCGGTCATGCCCGAGCCCTGCTCTCCGTGGAGGACTCGGAGGAGCAGGATCGGCTGGCTCACCGGATCGTTGCCGAGGGACTCTCGGTGCGGGCGGTGGAGGAGATCGTCACCCTCATGAAGTCGCGGCCGAGCAGCGCCCCGCGTACCAAGGGACCGCGCGCCGGAGCGCGGGTGTCCCCGGCGCTGAACGATCTCGCGACCCGGCTCTCCGACCGGTTCGAGACGCGGGTGAAGGTCGACCTGGGGCAGAAGAAGGGCAAGATCACCGTCGAGTTCGCCTCCATGGAGGACCTCGAGCGCATCCTCGGCTCACTCGCTCCGGGGGAAGGGCGGGTGCTCGAGAAGAGCCTGCTGGAGGACGCCGACGACGACTGACCGTTAGCTACAGAGCGGGCCGTGTCCGGTGCATCCCGGAACACGGCCCGCTCTTTGCTTTCTGTCGGTATCGATCGAATCTCATCGTGGATACGATGCGTTCGGGTATGGCGCATCCACCTGACGGCACCTTCTCGGAGAGGCGGAGGTCATGCGAACGGTGAGCCGTTCCGGACTGATGACCGCGGGCCTGGGTCTGGGGGCCGTCGGAGGATTCGTCGGCAGCCTGCTCAAGGAGCGGAGTGCTCTGGCAGCCGCCCGCGCCGCGGGCGAAGGAAGCGAGGAACAGCCTTCATGGGGCGTCGGCTCGTACCGCTCACGCTGGACAACCTTCAGGACCTCCCCCAGCGCTGTCGCTCGTGCGTCTTCTGGGAGCTGGATCCGGTCAGCGGCGAGGCCGCGGTAAAGGCGGGTAGGCCAGCGCTCGAGAAGGAAGCGTGGATCTCCGCGGTCCTCCTGGACTGGGGATCCTGCGGCCGGGTCGTCTACGTGGACGAAGTGCCGGTGGGCTTCGTGCTGTACGCGCCGCCTGCTTATGTGCCGCGCTCCGCGGCCTTCCCCACGAGTCCGGTCTCCTCCGACGCCGTGCAGCTGATTACAGCCTTCATCATGCCGGGATACCAGGGGCAGGGACTCGGCAGAGTGATGGTGCAGACGGTCGCCAAGGATCTGCTGCGCCGGGGATTCAGGGCGATCGAGGCGTTCGGGGACTCCCGGTGGAAGGAACCGGCGTGTCTGCTGCCGGCCGACCACTTGACCGCTGTCGGCTTCAAAACGGTCCGCCCTCACCCCGCCCATCCCCGTCTGCGGCTGGAGCTGCGTACGACGCTCTCCTGGAAGGAAGATGTCGAGATGGCGTTGGACCGGCTGCTGGGGGCCGTACAGAAGGAACCGGCTCTGCGCCCCCTCTGAGGGGCATGGACGTTCGCGATGCTGGACTACCGCCTCACACGAATGGGCCGGCCCCTTTGGGCCGGCCCATTCGTGTTTCACGTGAAACACCGCCGCTGTCCTGAGATGACGGCGCCGCGTAAGTGACTCAGCCGGCGATGAAGTCCTCGAGGTCACGCACGATCGCGGCCTTCGGCTTGGCGCCGACGATGGTCTTGGCGACCTCGCCACCCTGGTACACGTTCAGGGTCGGAATAGACATCACGCCGTACTTGGCCGCCGTGTCCGGGTTCTCGTCGATGTTGAGCTTGACGACCTCGATCTTCTCGCCGTACTCGGCAGCGATCGCCTCGAGAGAGGGCGCGATCTGGCGGCACGGACCGCACCAGGCGGCCCAGAAGTCCACCAGGACGGGCTTGTCGCTCTTGAGGACGTCCTCCTCGAAGGACTTGTCGGTCACGTTCTTCAGGGTGCCGGCCACTGCGGGCTCCTTAACTGTTGGTGCGGTGGGGTGGGGAATCAGACGGTGGTCTTCTCGGGCTCGGCGGTCTGCTCCGTGTCCGCGAGTGCGGCGAGGAAGCGCTCGGCGTCGAGGGCGGCGGAGCAGCCGGTGCCCGCTGCGGTGATCGCCTGGCGGTACGTGTGGTCGACCACGTCACCCGCGCCGAAGACACCGGTCAGGTTCGTCCGGGTCGAGGGGGCGTCGACCTTCAGGTACCCCTCCTCGTCCAGATCGAGCTGACCCTTGAAGAGTTCGGTACGCGGGTCGTGCCCGATCGCGATGAACAGACCTGTCACCGGCAGCTCCGACGTCTCACCGGTCTTGATGTTGCGCAACGTCAGCCCGGACAACTTCTGGTCGCCCTTGATCTCGGCGACCTCGCTGTCCCAGACGAACTTGATCTTCGGGTCGGCGAAGGCGCGATCCTGCATCGCCTTGGAGGCACGCAGGGTGTCCCGACGGTGGACGATGGTGACGGACTTGGCGAACCGGGAGAGGAAGGTGGCCTCCTCCATGGCGGTGTCACCGCCGCCGATCACGGCGATGTCCTGATCCTTGAAGAAGAAGCCGTCACAGGTGGCGCACCAGGAGACACCGCGCCCGGAGAAGGCGTCCTCGTTGGGCAGGCCGAGCTTGCGGTGCTGCGAGCCCGTGGTGACGATGACCGCCCTGGCGCGGTGCACGGTGCCCGCCGTGTCCGTGACGGTCTTGATCTCGCCCGTCAGGTCCGCGGCCACGACATCGTCCGGAATGAGCTCGGCGCCGAAGCGCTCCGCCTGGGCGCGCATGTTGTCCATGAGCTCGGGGCCCATGATGCCGTCCTGGAAGCCGGGGAAGTTCTCCACCTCGGTGGTGTTCATGAGGGCACCACCCGCGGTGACGGCGCCCTCGAACACCAGCGGCTTCAGCGACGCGCGCGCGGTGTAGAGCGCCGCGGTGTAGCCGGCGGGCCCGGAGCCGATGATGATCACGTTACGGACGTCGCTCACGGCTTGTTTCCTCGTCTCTGGAGACTGCTGCGTACTGCTGCCGGTGGGAGCTTCACTCAGAACTCTCACCCCACCCAACGGATCCTAAGGGGCGCGCATTCCCGCTGTGTCCGGGCACACGGAGTCGTGGCACCACACGGGGGTGCCACGAGTTGGCGCGCCAAGGATTCCGGCCGGTCAGTTCTGTGAAGCCGGGATCGTCGTGCGGTCAGGAGCCCGTGGGGGGCGTTCCAGCGGGACGCGCGTAGGACCGCTGCGTCAGAACCTCTCCGGAAGGCACTCCCCGCTTGCTGACGCAGGCGGCGTCGACCACGTACGCCGTGACTCGGTCGATGCGAGAAGCGTCGGGGAGGACGACCAGATATGCCTCGGTGCCCTGGTAGTCACCTTGCCGCACTCCGAGGGAGGGCTCGCTCCGGCCGATGCCCGCCCGGACGCAGTTGGGGACGCTGGGTGCACGGAAGGTACCGGCGCCGTCCGTGGGTGCGCCCGGGGTGCCCGGCTTCGGCTCCACGAGGGGGCCAATGGTCCGGCTCTCGGAGAGGAGCTTGGTGACCTGGTTCTCGATGCTGTCCCCGGAGAAGGTGTTCGTGGAGGTGTCCTCGGTGCGCATCGCCACTGGGCCATCTGCGTCTTCGCCGCCCATCGCCTGGAGGAACACGGTGCCCAGCCCCAGCGTGGCGATGGTGAGAACAGTGCCCAGCACAGCCGTCCTGCGGCGAACACGAGGACTGCGCTCCGCTCGGCCCGGGCCGGTGGCACCTCGCGAGTGCCCTGCGGGGCGGTCTGCCGCAGCCGATGTTTCACGTGAAACCCGCACGCCGCCGAGCGCGGTGACCGCGGTGGGGGAGTCCTCTGCCGACACCGCGATCTTCGTGGAGCCGGCATCGGGTACGGCTGCGCTCAGCAGTGCCTCGGCCGCCAGAGCCGCGTCGATGCGACCCGCGATCTCGGCCGGCATGGGCGGGGCGCCCGGCAGTGTGCCGAGCAGGCCGCGAATCTCTTCCAGCGAGGCGTGAACATCGGCGCAGAGTGTGCACTCGTCCAGATGCCGTCGCACGTCGGTGCTGCGGGAAGGCGCCAGCAGCCCTTCGACGAGGTCGGAGAGTTCCGTGACCTCCGGGTGCCCGGCCGTGTCGGTCGTGGATGTCACGCTCGCCCACCTCCGCCCTTCACGGCAGCTGAATCGCTCGGTCCTGCATCACGTGGTTCGGTATCACGCGGCCCTGCTGCGGATGGGACGGATGTCCCCTGCGCCCGGTTCCTTCTTCCCGTCGACTTCTTGCCGTCCTCACCGTCGCTGTCCGCCCGCAGATGGGTGAGCAGCGGAAGGAGCCTCGCCCTGCCGCGGGCGCAGCGACTCTTCACGGTCCCGGTCGGTACGTCGAGGATGCCGGCGGCCTCCGCCACCGGGTAGCCCTGCATGTCCACGAGGACGAGCGCGGCCCGCTGGTCGGCGGGCAGGGTCCCCAGGGCTTCCAGTAGCTGGCGGTGGAGGTCGTTGCGCTCGGCCGGGGCGGATGCCGACTCGTGCGGCTCCAGGAGCTGTTCCAGGCGATCGGTGTCGTCGACGGGTGAGGTCTTCCGGGACGCGGCTTTGCGGGCCCGGTCCAGGCAGGCGTTGACCGTGATGCGGTGCAGCCAGGTCGTGACGGCCGACTGGCCGCGGAAGGTGTGGGCGGCCCGGTAGGCGGAGACGAGCGCGTCCTGCACCGCGTCGGCCGCCTCCTCACGGTCCCCCAGTGTCCGCAGCGCCACCGCCCAGAGCCGGTCGCGGTGCCGCCGCACGAGCTCGCCGAACGCGTCGCGGTCGCCCTCGACATGGCGGGCGAGGAGGTCCTGATCGCTTGCTTCGCCGTATCCGGCGCCCTCTGCCATCGGGCCCCTCCCCCGGTGAGCTGTCAGCCCTTGAACGTCACGTCGGTGACGGCCTGCTTGTAGCCGGCGCTGCTGTAGCCGTCGGCCGGTGCGTACGGCACCGCTGTGATCCAGAGCAGCACGTAACGGGTCTTCACCGACTCGGAAGCCGTCACCGTGAGCGAGGTGCCGCTGGTCTCGGCGGTGCCGATCTTCGTCATTCCGTCGACGCCGGTGGACGGCGACAGCGAGTCCGTGGCGTAGAGCTGGACCGTCGTGTTGTCGCCCTCGTACCGGAGCCCTATCGACGCGGTCGAGATCTCCTGGGACGAGCCGAGGTCGTAGACGATGCCCACCCCTGGTTTGTAGGGAGCCAGCGTCGGACCTTCCTTGTAGTACTTGGTACGCCAGAAGGTGGACGCGTCGCCGTCGTAGGTCTTGTCGACGTCCTCGGCGGCCTGGGCCACACCGCTCGCGACGTACTCCTGCGCTCCCTGGATAGGGAGGGTCTTGATCGGCGTGATCGCGTCCGCGCCCTTGTCCTCCCCGTCCGTCGTCTCGGTCTGGTTGGTGTCGTCGGGTGTGCCGCCCTGCCCCAGGAGCGCGTCCGCCAGCTGCCAGCTGCCGAGCCCCAGCGCGGCGATGAGCAGCGCGGACACGGCCCACTTGAGGGCTTTACCGGTGCGGCTCTGCAGTGGGGGCGGCGGGGGCACGATCGGCTGGGTGACGCCGGGGTGCGGCGCCGGGCGGCCGTACGTGCCCTGCTGGTAGCTCGTGCGCTGGTACTCGGGCGGTGCGGCGAACACGGGCTCCGGCGGGCGGATGCGGGGCATCTCACCGATCGCCTTGACCAGTTCCTCCGGTGTGGTGCACGGCGACTCGTGGCGGGAAGCGGTCGCCCCGTCGTTGGCGAGTGCCCGCATGGCGAGTTCCGCCAGGCCGCGGTGGACGCCGGCGCGCACCTGGTCGGGGGCGATGAGCCCGATGTCCTTGGGCAGCCCGGAGAGCCCGTACGCGTCGTCCTCGTACGGCCAGCGCTGGGTGAGCGAGGCGTACAGGAGGGCACCGATCGCCTCGGTGTCGGTGCGGTGCGGTGCGTCGGAGGTGATGCCGCGCAGGGCGGCGTTCACGGCGAGACCGCGGATGCGCCACTGGCCGGAGGTGGCGCGGAGCACGGCACTGGGATTGAGCCGCAGGTGGGACAGGCCCTCGCGGTGTGCGGCAGCCATGGCCTGGGACACCTGGGTGACCATCTGGTAGGCGTCGTGCGGCTCCAGCGGGCCGGACGCGAGCAGCGTCGTCAGCTCCGTGGCGTCGGGGAGCCACTCGTGCACCACGTAGACGAGGTCGTTCTCGTCGACCGCGTCCAGTACCTGGACGAAGCGGGGGTCGCCCAGCAGGGCGGCGGACCGCGCGGAGGCCAGTACGGAGCGGGCCCGCGCGTGGTCGGCGGGCAGGACGTGCACGCCGACCGCGCGGCGGAGTTTCTCGTCCACCGCACGCCAACTGCTGAATCCGTCCAGACGGGTGACGCACTCTTCGAGGCGGTAGCGTCTGGCCAGCTTGTGGCCGCTGTGCAGTTCGGGCGGCGTGGTCCTGCCGAGACCCCCACTCCCGCCGCTCCCTCGGGCTTCTTCGCTCGCCGCGCTCTCCGTGTCCCGCTCCCGGTTCTGGGCCACCCCGTCGGCCGTGGACTGGTCCGCCTTGGCGGTCAGCGGCTGGTCACCGCTGTTGTCTGCCACGTCGACGGCAGCTGTGCTCCGTTCCGCCACCGTCGTCCCTGCCTCCCCATCCGTTACACGCTGTCCGACGCCAATGCCAATTGTGCCCACAGTCCGCCGCTATGAGCGACACACGACGGCGGACGATGGTTGTGCGCTTACCCCCGCCTCAACGCCCCAGCCGTCCGCGGACCATGCCGACCATCGAGTTGAGCTCTTCGATACGCATCCGCCGCGCCGCGACGAAGAAGACGCCGATCAGCACGATCCCACCGCCGGCGAGGGCGAGCATCGAGCCGCCGACGCCCTGTCCCAGGCTCTGGCTGATCCCGTAGCAGGCCGCACCGCTGAGCAGCGCCGCGGGCAGCGAAGCGATGCAGAGCCGTGCGTACGTGCGCAGCACCCGCGCCCCGTCGAGGTCGCCGCCGAGCCGCTTGCGCAGCCGCCGCCAGGCGATGCCGACACCGATGGCGTACGCCAGACCGTAGGAGCCGGCCATGCCCACCACGGCCCAGCGGGCCGGGAGGACGAGGAAGCAGGCTGCCGAGGCGGCGGCGTTCACCACGGCCACGATGACCGTGTTGTAGAACGGCGTGCGCGTGTCCTCGTAGGCGTAGAAGGCGCGCAGCACGACGTACTGCACGGAGTACGGAATCAGGCCGAGGCCGAAGGCCATCAGCATGTAGCCCATGTTCGTGGCCGCACCGGTGCCGGACGATCCGAAGATCAGCGTGCACATCGGGATGCCGAGGGCGAGGAACCCGAACGAGATCGGCACGATGGCGACGGCGGTGGTGCGCAGGCCCTGGGAGATGTCGTCGCGGACGGCACCCGCGTCGTCCTCGGCGGCCGAGCGGGAGATGCGCGGGAGCAGGGCGGCCATCAGGGACACGGTGATGATGGCTTGCGGCAGGCCCCAGATGAGCTGGGCGTTGGCGTAGGCGCTGAAGCCCGTGCCCGGGATCTCGGTGTCCGAGACCGCCGCGGTGGCGAGCTGGGTGACGACGAGGGCACCCGCCTGGTTGGCGAGGACGAACAGGATGGTCCACTTGGCGAGCATCGCGGCCTTGCCGAGTCCGTGGCCCTTCCAGTCGAAGCGCAGCCGCATCCGGAACCCGGTCTCCCGCAGGTACGGGATCATCGCGAGCGCCTGGACGACCAGGCCGAGAAGGATGCCGATGCCGAGCAGCCGCTCGCCCTCCGGCGGGATGCTCTCCACGGTCATGCCGGAGTCGGCGGCGCTGCCGTAGACCCACAGGAACATGCCGAGGGTGACGATGATGACGATGTTGTTGAGGACCGGCGTCCACATCATCGCGCCGAACCTGCCGCGGGCGTTGAGGACCTGGCCCATCACCACGTGCACGCCCATGAAGAAGATCGAGGGCAGGAAGTAGCGGGTGAAGGTGACGGCGACCTCGTTGGCGTCCGGGTTCGTGGCCAGGGGGTTCGAGAGCGCCCGGACCAGGAGCGGTGCCGCGAGCATGGTGAGTGCCGTGAGCAGGCCGAGGATGACCATGACCAGGGTCAGCAGGCGGTTGGCGTAGGCCTCACCACCGTCCTCGTCGTCCTTCATTGAGCGTACGAGCTGCGGCACGAAGACCGAGTTGAGACCGCCACCGACGGTCAGGATGTAGATCATCGTCGGCAGCTGGTACGCCAC
The DNA here is from genome assembly GCF_034105845.1 of Streptomyces sp. CRN 30. NCBI lineage: Bacteria > Bacillati > Actinomycetota > Actinomycetes > Kitasatosporales > Streptomycetaceae > Streptomyces > Streptomyces sp. CRN 30. Next base: position 15,455 of record NZ_JAVRHI010000427.1, read on the forward strand.
CTGGAAGGACTCGCCCAGCAGGCCGAGGCCCAGGGCCGAAACGATCATCGCGGAGCGCACGAACCCGGTGAGGCGGGACACCATGGTGCCCGCGGCCATCACGGCACTCGACTTCAGCAGGCCGGAGGCCTTGCCGCCCTTCCGCGGCGTGGCCGGAGGAGCGGCGGGGGTGGGCGCGGGTGCGGGGTCGGGCGTCGCGGACGGTGGCGCCGGGGGGTACCCCTGCGGATTCGGCACGGGAGCCGGACCGGGGACGGAGGGCTGCTCCGTGGCCTGGTACCCGACCTGCTGCTGGTCGCGGTAGAGATGGGCGAACGCGTCCGGCTCGTGGCGCTCTTCGCCGGCACCGGTGACCAGGTCGTCCACGCCCACGAACTGTGTGGTCCGGGCGTCGTCCCCGTAGGGGAGGTGGCGTGTCGGACCCGCCGGTTCCGGCGGGGGTGTCTGGGCCCAGACACGCGGGTCCGGAGCGTACGGGGAGGCCGGCGGCTGGGCGTAGAGCGGCTGCGGGGACTGGTACGGACCGGAGGGCGGCGGGGGATGGGCGGACCGGTCGTAGAGCGCCTCGGTGACCGGGTCCTGGGCAGAGAGATCCTGCCCACGGTACGGGTCCTGGGCGTAGGCGTCCTGGAGGTACATGTCGGTGGGTGGCTGTGGTGGTACCTGGCCCGGCTCGGGCTGCGCGTCCCCGGGGCGGCCCGAGCCGGCCGCGCCCTGGCCGCGATCACCGTCGTACGGCGCGTTCATGGTTTACCCCACCTCATCGTCCCCTGGCCCACCGGCCACGACATCGCTCAACGGTCCACTCTCTCACCCGTGCCGGACCGGTCGGCGCTTTCCGGTGCGGTGTCCGGAGCCGGGTCACTCGGGTGCTCCGGCTCCGGTGACCCCTCCCGCTCACGGGTCTCCTCCGCGGCCTCATCCGCCGGGACGGGACCGGCGCCCGCCGGGTCCCCGGGGGCCGTCCCGTCCCGCCGGGCCGCCGCGCGCTTGCGTTGCGTGTACATCCGGAATCCGGCGAGTACGAGCAGCAGTACACCACCGGCGATGACCAGCATCACCGTGGGAGTGATCTCCGTCACGTTCACGGTGAACGTGACGGACTGGCCGTACGCCTGTCCTTCCTGCGTGTAGAGCTGGGCGACGACCGCGACCTCGCCGTTGGCGTTCGCGTTGGTGTCGAACTTGACCGACTGGCTGTGCCCGCCCGAGACCTGGATGATCTGCTCGGAGTAGGCGCTGTCCCCGATCTCGAGGCGTGTCGGCTGCTTCGAGGTGAGGCGCAGCACCAGCTTGTCGACGCCCTGCACGAGGTTGTTCTGCACCGTCACGGGAATCGTGGCGCTACGGCCGGAGAGCTTCGTCTCGGACTTCTCGATCAGCCGCACCTGTGCGGCCAGGGTGTCGAGATATGACTGCACGGCCGTGCGGTATGCCTGTGCCTCGGTGGCGCGACCGCGCCAGGAGGCGGACATCTCCCGGTTGAAGGTCCGGCCGAACGGCGTGACGACCCGGGACTGGTTGGTCAGGATCACCTTGAAGCGGTCGAGGTTCCGCTGTGCGTTCTGCAGGTCCTGGAAGGCGGTCGTCGGCAGTTCCTGTTTCCGCAGGGACGAGGGGTACGCCGATGTCGAGGGGACCTTCGTGGAGGCGTCGGCGTCCGGCTTGGCGTCCGCGGTCTCCGCCAGCCCCTGGGGCTGCGACCAGTTCCCGTTCTGGAGGGCCGTCAGTGCCTGGGCCATCGTCTGGGCCTGGCTGGCGGAGGGCGTGCGCTGTGGTGCGACCACGATGTTGCGCTGTTTGCCCGTGTTCTGGAGAGTGATCATCAAGCTCTGGGCGAGGAAGCGCTGCACGGCGGCGGTCGAGTCGCCGGCCTTCGTCATGTCGCCCTGGAAGGCTGTCGACAGCCGCGCGTCGGCGACGACCGCCGTCGTGCCGCCCCCGATGGGACGGGCCGCGTTCGGCGTGTACGTGAGGCTCGCGGACTCCTTGAGACTGTCGCTGCGGGCGATCACCTTGTCGGCTCCCGCGGAGGTGGCCACCTTCACGATCGAGGGGTCGACGGCACCGTTCACGGGCCAGGCGAAGTCGGTGTCGGGTTCCACGTGGAGCACGGTCTTCACGGTGTCGGCGGCGACGTCGGTGGCTTCCTTGAAGCGGCTCAGGGATCCGGTGACGTGTCTGCCGTTGTGCGCCAGGGAGGCCAGATCGGGATCGGCGAAGGGAAGGGCGACGACCTCCTCGTCCGCCACCGCTTCCTGCAGCTCAGCCAGCCACCGCTTGGCGACCGCCTGGTCCTTGCCGGCCGTGGTGGTCGAGTCGCCCGTCTTGACCTGGTAGCCGCGCGTCATCGCGTCGACGGAGGCGAGCAGATCCGGATCGATCACCCAGGTGACGTCCAGGTCCTTGCCCAGCGTCAGCATCTGGCCCAGACGGCCTCCCGGAGAGATCTCCTTCGCCAGGTCGTCGTTCTCGAAGAGGGGTGTCTGCTGCTCGCCCGGTCCCGTCTCCGCCGTCAGGTGCACGCTGGAGATGAGCGGCCAGAGGTAGGTCGTCCTGGTCTTCGTGTCCGCCGCGTCCGGCTGCCAGGGCAGGAACGTCCGCTGGATGCCGAGCACCTGCTCGTAGGGCGCGGCCGGGGTGCGGCCGGAGAGGGAGACTCCGAGCTGGTAGACGCCGTCGGAGCCGAGGTCCAGTTCCTTGACGGGCACCGAGACGCTGAAGCTCTGGGCGACGCCCGGGTCGAGTTCGGGGAACTCCTCGACGTACTTGCCGCCGACCTCCGCCCCGTCGACGTACTCGTTGAAGCCGGTGCGCTCGGCGGCGTCGTCGATCGCCGCGCGCCCGGAGATCTCCGTGCCCACGCGCAGACCCACATGGGCGTCGGTGACCGTCTGGTCGCCGTTGTTCCTGACGGTGCCGGAGACGGTGACGGTGTCGCCGTCGGTCGGCACGCTGGGACTGAGGGCGTTGAGGGAGACGTCCACCGTGCTCGACCCGGTGGCGTCGGCCAGGGGGAAGGCCTGCTCCGCGGCGTGTGCGTCCGGGGCGGCGGACAGCTGCAGCAGACCGGCAAGCAGCGGAACCCCCGCGAACAGTGCTCCGGTGCGCCGGAGCCACCGGCGGCGGGCAGGTGAGGAACTCATCCCCTGGATGTCTGCCGCCTCGGCCACGCGCTCGCCCGTCCCTCGTCGTCGTCAGTGGTCGTCGGAATGTGCGTCCACGCATGGTAACGATGCCCGCTGAGGGGAAGTGCCGCGGTCTGCTCCACAAGATCGTCGGGCGGGGGCGAGACGTCACGTATGTGTACATGATCAGGGAGACCGCTGGTGTGCGGCTTTCTTGTGCAATCGTGGGGGCACTCGTCATGCGTGAGGGAGACGCCCGCGGTGGCCGGGGACACGTACCCTCTTCTGTTGTGCCGAACGCCAACGAAGACAGTGCCCACGCCCTCAGTCAGGTCCAGCGCCGCGCGGTGAGCGAGCTGCTGCGGGTGTCCCCCGTCGCCGACGACCTCGCCCGCCGTTTCCAGGAGGCCGGGTTCTCCCTCGCCCTGGTCGGCGGCTCGGTCCGGGACGCGCTCCTCGGCCGGCTCGGCAATGACCTGGACTTCACCACGGACGCCCGCCCCGAGGACGTCCTGAGGATCGTGCGGCCCTGGGCGGACGCCGTATGGGAGGTCGGCATCGCCTTCGGCACGGTCGGGGCGCAGAAGCAGGGCTACCAGATCGAGATCACGACGTACCGGTCCGAGGCGTACGACCGCACCTCGCGCAAGCCCGAGGTGTCGTACGGGGATGCCATCGAGGACGACCTGGTACGGCGCGACTTCACGGTGAACGCGATGGCGGTGGCACTCCCCGAGAAGGAGTTCATCGACCCGCACGGCGGGCTGGAGGACCTCGCGGCGCGGGTGCTGCGCACGCCGAGCACGCCCGAGGAGTCGTTCTCCGACGATCCCCTGCGGATGATGAGGGCCGCGCGCTTCGCCGCGCAGCTCGACTTCGAGGTGGCGTCGGAGGTCGTCACGGCGATGACGGAGATGGCCGGGCGTATCGGCATCGTCTCGGCGGAGCGCGTACGGGACGAGCTGAACAAGCTGATCCTGTCCGAGCACCCGCGTGAAGGCCTGACGCTCCTGGTCGAGACCGGCCTCGCCGACCACGTACTGCCGGAACTACCCGCGCTGCGCCTGGAGCGTGACGAGCACCATCGGCACAAGGACGTCTACGACCACAGCCTGATCGTGCTGGAGCAGGCGATCGCACTGGAGAAGGACGGCCCCGACCTCACTCTCCGGCTCGCTGCTCTGCTGCACGACATCGGCAAGCCGAGGACGCGCCGCTTCGAGGAGGACGGCCGCGTCTCCTTCCACCACCACGAGGTGGTGGGCGCGAAGATGACCAAGAAGCGGATGACCGCGCTCAAGTACTCCAATGAGCTGATCAAGGACGTCTCACGGCTGGTGGAACTTCACCTGCGCTTCCACGGGTACGGCACCGGGGAGTGGACGGATTCGGCGGTCCGCCGATATGTACGGGACGCGGGGCCGCTGCTGGGCCGGCTGCATGCGCTGACCCGCTCCGACTGCACCACGCGGAACAAGCGCAAGGCGAACGCCCTGTCGCGTGCGTACGACGGTCTGGAGGAACGCATCGCCCAGTTGCAGGAGCAGGAGGAGCTGGATGCCATCCGTCCGGACCTGGACGGCAACCAGATCATGGAGGTTCTCGGCGTGGGCCCGGGGCCGGTCATCGGCCAGGCCTACAAGTTCCTGCTGGAGCTGCGTCTCGAGAACGGCCCGATGGAGCAGGACGCGGCGATGAGCGCCCTGAAGGAATGGTGGGCCGAGCAGAACTGAAGCCCGTGATGCGGTGAACGCCTTGCGGCGGCGGGGGTCACCAATGCTGAGGGGTGGTGTTTTACGTGTTTCACGTGAAACACCACCCCTCAGCATCAGGGCCCAGCTCCCTGTCGACGACGGGCCGAGCGGGCCATGGCCGCAGCGACCACCGCGTAGATCAGCGCGATCATCATCACCAGGGCGTACGAGCGGCCGTCGGGAGGCAGCATGAGGGCGGCCACTGCGGCGGCGCCGACGAAAGCTATGTTGAAGAGAACGTCATAGAGGGAGAAGACGCGGCCACGGAAGGCGTCCTCGACCGACGACTGGACGATCGTGTCCGTGGCGATCTTCGCTCCTTGCGTGACGAAGCCGAGGACGAACGCCGCGATCAGCAGCGGCACCTCGGCGAAGGCAAGGCCCAGCGCGGGCTCCAGCACGGCGGCGATGGCGGCACAGGCGACGATCCACGGGCCGGGCCCCAGCCGTCCGGCCGCCCACGGGGTCACCACGGCCGCCGCGAAGAAACCCGCGCCCGAAATACCCACGGCGAGGCCCAGAAGGGCCAGTCCCTCGTCGGGGCCGGACGCCCAGGCGTAGCGGCAGAGCATCAGTACCATGACCGTCAGGGCGCCGTAACAGAACCTCATCGCGGTCATCGAGGCCAGCGCCCAGGCTGCGTCGCGCCGTGCCGGCTCGGTGAGGTGGCGTATGCCTGCCACTAGGCCACGGGCGATACCGGCGAGCGCCACCCGCAGCCGTGGCTGCACCAGCTGGGGATCGGGGCCGAGCAGTGCCGGTGCCATACGGAGCGAGACGAGGGCCGAGCACAGATAGAGGAGCGCTCCGAGGGTGACGACTGCGGCATCGGAATCCGACACCACCAGCCGTACAGCGACGGCCAGCCCGCCGCCCACGGTCGCGGCGAGTGTTCCGGCGGTCGGGGACAACGAGTTGGCCACCACCAGGCGGTCGGCGTCGACGACGCGGGGCAGGGCCGCCGAGAGCCCTGCCAGCACGAAGCGGTTGACCGCGGTGACGCAGAGCGCGGAGGCGTAGAAGAGCCAGTCCGGCACCCCGCTGAGCATCAGGACGGCCGTCGTCCCCGCCAGCAGTGCGCGCAGCAGGTTGCCGTACAGGAAGACCTGACGCCGGCGCCAGCGGTCCAGCAGGACACCCGCGAAGGGTCCGACGAGTGAGTACGGAAGGAGCAGGACGGCCATCGCCGAGGCGATGGCCCCAGCCGACGTCTGTTTCTCCGGCGAGAAGACGACGTAAGTGGCGAGCGCGATCTGGTACACCCCGTCGGCGCCCTGGGAGAGCAGCCGTACGGCGAGCAGGCGCCGGAAGTTCCGGAAGCGGAGCAGGACACGCAGATCGCGGACGACGGCCATGGGGCACAGCCTCACATACGGAGGAGGGCCCCGGGCGCACGGCCCGGAGCCCTCGGCAGTCCGCGTTGAGCGAGCGGCCGGCCCTACTAGCGCTCGACCTCGCCCTGGATGAACTTCTCCACGTTCTCCCGGGCCTCGTCGTCGAAGTACTGGACCGGCGGGGACTTCATGAAGTAGCTCGACGCGGAGAGGATCGGGCCGCCGATGCCGCGGTCCTTGGCGATCTTCGCGGCGCGCAGGGCGTCGATGATGACGCCGGCCGAGTTCGGGGAGTCCCAGACCTCGAGCTTGTACTCCAGGTTCAGCGGGACGTCACCGAAGGCACGGCCCTCCAGACGGACGTAGGCCCACTTGCGGTCGTCGAGCCAGGCGACATAGTCGGAGGGGCCGATGTGGACGTTGTTCTCACCGAGGTCCCGGTCGGGGATCTGCGAGGTGACGGCCTGCGTCTTGGACACCTTCTTGGACTCCAGGCGCTCGCGCTCGAGCATGTTTTTGAAGTCCATGTTGCCGCCGACGTTCAGCTGCATGGTGCGGTCCAGGACGACACCCCGGTCCTCGAACAGCTTGGCCAGGACGCGGTGCGTGATGGTGGCGCCGACCTGCGACTTGATGTCGTCACCGACGATCGGGACGCCCGCCTCGGTGAACTTGTCCGCCCACTCCTTGGTGCCGGCGATGAAGACCGGGAGGGCGTTGACGAAGGCGACCTTGGCGTCGATGGCGCACTGGGCGTAGAACTTCGCCGCGTCCTCGGAGCCGACCGGGAGGTAGCAGACGAGGACGTCGACCTGCTTGTCCTTGAGGACTCGGACGATGTCGACGGGCTCCTCGGAGGACTCCTCGATGGTGTCCCGGTAGTACTTGCCGAGACCGTCGAGGGTGTGGCCGCGCTGCACGGGCACGCCGGTGCTCGGCACATCGGCGATCTTGATGGTGTTGTTCTCGGAGGCACCGATGGCGTCCGCGAGGTCGAGACCGACCTTCTTCGCGTCGACATCGAAGGCGGCGACGAACTCGACGTCACGGACGTGGTAGTCACCGAACTGCACATGCATGAGGCCGGGCACCTTGGCCGCCGGGTCGGCGTCCTTGTAGTACTCGACTCCCTGCACCAGCGACGCGGCGCAGTTGCCCACGCCGACGATGGCTACGCGAACCGAACCCATTCCGGTTGCTCCCTGTGTGTACGAGTGAGGCCCTGAGTGGACCTCACGTGGCGGTGTCGTCGGGCGTATCCGGCCGGGGTTCGTCCCCCTGCCGGGGCAGGCCGCCCGACGCTCCAGATGTGGTGTCCTGCGAAGCGGTCTCCCCGGTGGCGGGGCCCTTGAGGTCCCGTCCCGCCCGCTCGCTCTCGATGAGCTCGTTCAGCCAGCGCACTTCGCGCTCCACGGACTCCATCCCGTGGCGCTGGAGCTCGAGGGTGTAGTCGTCGAGGCGCTCCCTGGTACGCGCGAACGAAGCGCGCATCTTCTCCAGGCGCTCCTCCAGACGGCTGCGACGACCTTCCAGGACGCGCATGCGCACATCGCGGGAGGTCTGCCCGAAGAAGGCGAAACGAGCGGCGAAGTGCTCGTCCTCGTAGGCGTCGGGCCCCGTCTGCGAGAGGAGCTCCTCGAAGTGCTCCTTACCTTCCGCTGTCAGCCGGTAGACGATCTTGGCGCGGCGTCCCGTCAGTGGCGGGTCCTGCGGGGCGCCCCCCGACTCCTCGATCAACCAGCCGTTCGCGACGAGCGTCTTGAGGCAGGGGTACAGCGTCCCGTAGCTGAAGGCGCGGAACACACCCAGTGACGTATTGAGTCGTTTGCGCAGCTCATAGCCGTGCATCGGGGCCTCACGGAGCAGTCCGAGTACGGCGAACTCAAGGATGCCGGAGCGCCGGCTCATGGTCGCCTCCTCTCTGCCGCGGTCTCACCGAGACGTCTTTATGTCGTGCTGATGTATCGACTCGATACATCAGCACGATAGAACGACACTCCGGTTGCGACAAGGGGGGAACGGTGAACGGGATCACATCACCGGTTCGTGGGATGCAACTTGCCTGTTTTGGGGTGAAGTTCGGTCCTCGGTTGGTTTTGCCGGTGCGTAGTCTGTGCGCCATGCACACCACCGGGAACCGAGTGACACCCGAGGGCGTCGTCGTCCTCGGTGCAGTACGGGTGAATACGGGGATGACCGCATCCGTACTTCGGGGGGACCGGAAAGCAGCTGCCGTTTCCAGGCGCGCACGGGTGCGCCTGCCCGAGGAGTAGTCGTTCGATGAGCGAGCACCGTCGCAAACCGCCGCCGTCGCAGGGCGGCGGACGCGCCGCGGCCCGACGCGGCCAGTCGGCGTCCTCCGGCCGCCGCGCGGCACCGCGAGGCGCCACCGGAACCCCTTCCGAGTCCTACGACCCGGGGGGTGACGAGCGCCCGTACGGCGGTCGTGCCGAGGCCCGCCGGGCAGCGCAGAGAGGCTCGGGCGGAGGTCGCCGCAGAGCCGCCGAGGGCCCGGGCCGCGGCAGGGGGCGTGCCGCCCCACCGGACCGCAAGCGGTTCGTCGACTATCCGCGCGCGGGCAAGTACGGTGCCGCGCGCTGGCTGCCGTCGTGGCGCCTGGTGACCGGTCTGTTCATCGGCTTCTTCGGCAGCCTGGTGGCGGTGGCGGGCATCGGGTACGCCGTCGTGGGAGTACCTGACCCGGCGAAGGCGGCCGAGGCGCAGAACAACGTCTACTACTGGGCCGACGGCAGTCAGATGGTTGCCACCGGTGGCGAGATAAACCGCCAGATCATCCCATACGCGGAGATCCCCGAGGAGATGCGGTACGCGGTCATGTCGGCCGAGAACAAGTCGTTCTTGAACGACAGTGGCATCGATCCCAAGGGCATCGGGCGCGCCCTGGTGAACATGGCCACGGGCGGTCAGACGCAGGGCGGCTCGACGATCACCCAGCAGTACGTGAAGAACGCGATGCTGAACGACCAGTCGCAGACCTTGTCCCGGAAGTTCAAAGAGCTCTTCATCTCCATCAAGGTGGGCCAGGAGGTCTCCAAGGAGAAGGTCATGGCGGGCTACCTGAACACCGCCTACTACGGCCGGGGCGCCTACGGACTTCAGGCGGCCTCCCGTGCGTACTTCGGCAAGAAGGCCAACGACCTCAACGCGAGCGAGTGTGCCTTCCTCGCGTCGGTCCTCAAGGGAGCGACGTACTACGACCCGGCCGGCGCCACGTCGATCGACCCGACAGCCACTCCCCAGGCGAACCGGAAGCGGGCCGAGGAGCGCTGGGCGTGGATCCTCGACGAGATGGTCAAGGACGGGGATCTCCCGCAGGCCGAGCGGGCCACGTTCACGGAGTTCCCCGAGGTGCAGAGCCCGCGGTCGAACACCCAGCTGAGCGGCCAGATCGGTTACCTCGTCGATCTCTCCAAGGCCTACGTCATCAACAACACCGACATCACGGCCGAACAGCTGCAGCAGGGCGGCTACGAGATCCACACCACCTTCGACAAGAAGATGGTCGATGATCTCGAGAACGCTGTCACCAAGGTGCGCGAGGAGAACATCGACCCCGAGAAGCGCCCGGAGACGGACACCCACGTCGAGTTCGGTGGCGCGTCGGTGGATCCGGCGTCGGGCGCGATCAGGGCCATCTACGGCGGTGTGGACGCGACCGAGCACTTCACCAACAACGCGGACCAGACCGGTGCGCAGGTGGGCTCGACGTTCAAGCCGTACGTCCTGGCGGCCGCCATGAAGTGGGGCGTGCGCGACCCCGACGGTGATCCCGTCCAGGCGCAGGACGAGCGCACCATCGCCTCACCGAACAGCCTGTACAGCGGCAAGAACAAGCTGAAGATCAACAACTACGACGGGACGGTCTGGCACAACGAGAAGGGCGAGGAGTGGAATCAGGTCAACGACGGTGACGAGTCGTACGGCGAGGCGCCCAAGTACGACATCACCCTCCGCGAGGCCATGAGGATCTCGGCCAACTCGGCCTTCGTGCAGCTCGGCATGGACGTCGGCCTGGACAAGGTCAAGGAAGCCGCCGTGGATGCCGGCATCCTCGAGAACAGCCTGGCCAGCGCCGACTACCCGTCCTTCTCGATCGGTACCTCCGACCCCAGCGCGATCCGCCTGGCCGGCTCGTACGCCACGTTCGCGGCGAGCGGCACGAGGTATGACCTGCACTCGGTGACGGAGGTGACCGATCAGGACGGTGTCGTGTTCCAGCACGACGCCGTCGCGGAGAAGAAGCAAGTCTTCGAAGCCAAGGTCGCCGACAATGTCACCGACGTCCTGAAGACCGTGGTCGATGAGGGAACCGGTACCAGCGCCGCGCTGGACGGCCGTGAGGTGGCCGGCAAGACCGGCACCACCGACGGCAACAAGTCCGCCTGGTTCGTCGGATACACCCCGCAGTTGTCGACCGCCATCGGCATGCACCGCATGGACGACGACGAGAGCAACAAGAACCGTGAGTTCCTGGAGATGTATGGCACGGGTGGCCAGAAGAACATCCATGGCGCCTCGTTCCCCGCGGAGATCTGGCACGACTACATGGAGCAGGCGCTCAAGGGCGAGAAGGTCATCAACTTCCCGACGCCCGAGCCCATCGGCGAGGTCCTCAACGACGAACCGGACCCGACCCCGACTCCGACGGTGACCGAGACCGAGGAGGAGAGTCCCGAGCCGAGCCCGTCGGTGAGCGAGACGAAGGAGGAGCCCGAGCCCGAGCCGAGCACCTCGTCTTCGAGCGAGGCCTGCACCAACCCGTTCGACCCCAGGTGCGGCGACACGATCGGTAACGACTCGGGCGGCAACGAGTCCGGTGACCCGGAGGACGACGCGTCTCCCTCGACATCGGAGAGTGAGGGCGATCCGAGAGGTAATGAGAACGGTGGCAACATCTTCGCCGGAACCAGCGGAAGAGGCGACGAGTAACGCCACCGTGGCTGTTTCACGTGAAACGTGCCGCATGAGGTGTTTCACGTGAAACGAGGGCCGCCGTACCCGTCCGGGTACGGCGGCCCTCGGTGTATTCCCAGGTGCGTACGGCAGGATGTGCGGCATGCCCAGTGCAGACACGACGCAAGTGAACCTGGACGAGTCGGAGCCCGTGCGGCCCACCAGGGAGGACGAGATCGCGGCCTCCGGCAGTGAGCTGATCGGCGGTCCCGTCGGGCGACGCGCACTGCTCGGGACGTCCTGGTGGAGTCCCGTACGGGTGGTCGCGCTCGTCGCGATCGGCATGTTCGCCCTCGGCATGGTGCAGAAGCTGCCCTGCTACGACGGGGCCTGGTTCTTCGGAGCCAGTTCCCAGTACACGCACGCCTGCTACTCGGACATTCCGCACCTTTACCAGGGACGTGGCTTCGCCGACGGTCTGGTGCCGTACTTCGACCAGCTCCCCGGTGACATGGAATACCTGGAGTACCCGGTGCTGACCGGCGTCTTCATGGAGGTCGCCTCCTGGCTCACGCCGGGCAGCGGGAGCATCCAGGACCAGGAGCAGTGGTACTGGATGGTCAACGCCGGGATGCTGATGGCGTGCGCGGCGATCATCGCCGTCTGCACCGTGCGCACCCAGCGGCGGCGCCCCTGGGACGGTCTTCTGGTCGCTCTCGCACCCGCCTTCGCGCTGACGGCCACCATCAACTGGGACCTGCTCGCCGTGGCGCTGCTGGCCGCGGCGATGCTGATGTGGTCACGGAAGCGCCCCCTCGCCTTCGGTGTGCTGGTCGGGCTCGCCACCGCGGCCAAGTTCTACCCGTTCCTGGTGCTCGGCCCGCTGCTGGTGCTGTGCTGGCGAGCGAGCAAATGGCGGGAGTTCGGCACCGCGCTCCTGGGCGCTGTCGGGGCCTGGCTGATCGTGAACCTTCCGGTGATGCTCCTCGCGCCGGAGGGATGGGCGAAGTTCTACGGCTTCAGCCGTGAGCGCGGCGTCGACTTCGGTTCCGTCTACCTGGTGATCTCGCAGCGGATGGACATCCAAATCACCCCGGACGCGGCCAACACCTACGCGATGCTCCTGATGCTGCTGGCCTGCGCGGGCATCGCCGCCATGACCTTCACCGCTCCGCGCCGGCCGCGCTTCGCCCAGATGGCCTTCCTCATCGTCGCGGTCTTCATCCTCACCAACAAGGTCTACTCGCCGCAGTACGTGCTGTGGCTGGTCCCGCTCGCCGTCCTGGCCCGGCCGCGCTGGCGGGACTTCCTGATCTGGCAGGCGTGCGAGGTCATGTACTTCCTCGGCATCTGGATGTACCTCGCCTACACGACCAGTGGGGACGCTCACAAGGGCCTGCCCGCCGAGGGTTACCACCTCGCGATCGTGCTCCACCTCCTGGGAACGCTCTACCTGTGCGCGGTCGTCGTGCGGGACATCTACCTGCCGGAGCGGGACGTGGTGCGCAGGGCCGGGGACGACGATCCGGCGGGCGGGGTGCTGGACGGGGCGGAGGACGTCTTCGTCCTCGGTCCGGCCGCCCGTCCCACGTCCCGGGAGGGGCACCCCGCAGGGGCGCCCGTCGAGTGGGGAAGCCGCGACCCGGTGGACCGTTCGCTCTGAGCGAACACGGTGCCGGGAGGGGGGAACGCGAGCCGGTACACGGAGTCACACAGAAGGCCGTACACGGAAACCCGTGTACGGCCTTCTGCGGAGTCAGCGCGGGCGGCGGGCGTTCGGGTACCGATGAACGCCTCCTGAGGGCTTCAGTGGGCCTGTACGGCCCGCTGAAGGATCATCGGTCGACGATCCGGTCGAACTGCGTCGTGGTGTGGCGCAGATGGGCGACCAGCTCCTCACCGACCTTGGGTTCCGGGGCGTCGGCCGGTACGAAAAGGATCGAGACCTGCATGTGCGGCGGCTCGGCGAACCAGCGCTGCTTGCCGCCCCAGACGAACGGTGCGAGGTTCCGGTTCACCGTGGCCAGGCCCGCGCGGGCGACACCCTTGGCGCGCGGCATCACGCCGTGCAACGCCTTGGGTGCCTCCAGGCCCACCCCGTGCGACGTACCGCCCGCCACGACCACCAGGAACCCGTCCGAGGCAGCCTTCTGCTGGCGGTAGCCGAAGCGGTCGCCCTTGGCGACGCGGGTGACGTCCAGGACGGCCCCGCGGTACTCGGTCGCGTCGTGGTCCCCGAGCCACAGCCGGGTGCCGATACGGGCGCGGAAGCGGGTCTGCGGGAACTGCTGCTGCAGCCGGGCGAGGTCCTCGGCCTTGAGGTGGCTCACGAACATGGTGTGCAGCGGCAGCCGGGCCGCGCGGAGCCGGTCCATCCAGCCGATGACCTCCTCGACGGCGTCCGAGCCGTCGGTGCGGTCCAGCGGCAGGTGGATGGCGAAGCCCTCCAGCCGGATGTTCTCTATGGCGCTGTGGAGCTGGGGCAGGTCCTGCTCGCTCACGCCGTGCCGCTTCATCGAGGACATGACCTCGATGACCACACGGGCGCCCACGAGGCCGTACACGCCGTCGATGGACGACACGGAGCGGATCACGCGGTCGGGCAGCGGGACGGGCTCCTCGCCCCTCCTGAACGGTGTCAGCACCAGCAGGTCACCGCCGAACCAGTCCTTGATCCGGGCGGCTTCGTACGTGGTGCCGACGGCGAGGACATCCGTACCGAGGCGTGTGGCCTCCTCCGCCAGCCGTTCGTGGCCGAAGCCGTAGCCGTTGCCCTTGCAGACGGGGACGAGCCCCGGGAACTGCTCCTGCACGTGCTTGTGGTGTGCCCGCCAGCGCGCGGTGTCGACGTAGAGCGTGAGCGCCATGGCCGGTCCCGGAACCTTTCTTGTGGCTGCGGTGAATCAGTGGTGTGAAACGGAATTGTGGTGCATCCGCCGCGTCGGCGGAGTCGGGCCCGCGGAATCAGCGGCGCGACATGTAGATGTCCAGCGCCTTGTGGAGCAGCTTGTTGAGCGGGAAGTCCCACTCGCCGAGGTACTCGGCCGCCTGCCCGCCCGTGCCCACCTTGAACTGGATCAGGCCGAAGAGGTGATCGGTCTCGTCCAGCGAGTCGGAGATGCCGCGCAGGTCGTAGACGGTCGCGCCGAGGGCGTAGGCGTCGCGCAGCATCCGCCACTGCATCGCGTTGGAGGGCCGCACCTCCCGCCCGATGTTGTCCGAGGCGCCGTACGAGTACCAGACGTGTCCGCCCACCACCAGCATGGTCGCCGCCGAAAGGTTCACGCCGTTGTGGCGCGCGAAGTACAGCCGCATGCGGTTGGGGTCCTCGGTGTTGAGGGCCGTCCACATGCGCTGGAAGTACGACAGCGGGCGGGGCCGGAAACGGTCCCGCACCGCGGTGATCTCGTACAGCCGCTGCCACTCCTCCAGGTCGTGGTAACCGCCCTGAACCACCTCGACGCCCGCCTTCTCGGCCTTCTTGATGTTGCGGCGCCAGAGCTGGTTGAAGTTCTTGTGGACCTCTTCCAGGGACCGGTTGGCCAGCGGTACCTGGTAGACGTAACGGGGCTGCACGTCACCGAAGCCGGCGCCGCCGTCCTCGCCCTGCTGCCAGCCCATGCGGCGCAGCTTGTCGGCCACCTCGAAGGCGCGCGGCTCGATGAAATCGGCCTCGATGTCCCGCAGACGCTTCACGTCCGGGTCCTGGATGCCCTTCTTGATGGACGTGGCCTCCCAGCGCCGGATGATCACCGGCGGGCCCATCTTCACGGAGAAGGCGCCCTGCTGCTTGAGGTGGGCGAGCATCGGTTCGAGCCACTCGACGAGGTTCGGGGCGTACCAGTTGATGACCGGCCCCTCGGGGAGGTACGCGAGATAACGCTTGATCTTGGGCAGCTGGCGGTAGAGGACGAGGCCCGCGCCGACCAGTTCACCGGTCTTGCCGTCGAACCACCCGAGGCTCTCCGAGCGCCACTCCGCCTTGACGTCTGCCCAGGCCGGAACCTGCATGTGGCTCGCCGAAGACAGGCTCTGGATGTACGCCAGATGCTGCTCTCGGCTGATCGTCCTCAGGGTCAGGCTCATTCGGGGCGCTCCTCGGGCTGGTGTGTCCCCATGGGTTCAGGGGCTCCGGCTCTCGCGGCGAAGCCTACTGCGCCCTGCGCGCCCCCCGTTTGGGCATGGGCACCCTGTGCCCCGGTCAGCACGCGACCGGGACACAGGAGGAGCCCTGCGAACGTGTGTCCGGACCGACGGCCGGCGATCCGTCGTCGGGACGCTACGGGTCAGCCGATGATGCCTCCGAAGAGACCTCCGTGCGCCATGCCGAGGAAGAATCCGATGCCCGAGGCACCGAGTCCGAGGATCAGCCCGAAGCGTTCGCGGGTCGTCTCCGAGACGTACTGCCCGTAGGCGCCGGTGAAGATTCCCACCAGCCCGGCCCAGGAACTGACCAGATGCAGGTGGTGGAAGCCCGCCGTGACGAGGGCGAGCACACCGAGCACGAGCGTCACGGCCATCAAGGTGTTCTGCAGTGGGTGGGGCCTGTGATCGGTGGCGAACAGGGATCCGGCCATCTGGGGTCGCACTGTCTGTGCCATAGGGCACCTCCTGCGTGAGGCGGAGCATCGTAGCGCCGTGCACACCCGATGTGTACCGATTGTCGGTCACTGCCGCCGGATTTCAACCGGAAGCGGGTGTGCGGGTAGGCTGTACCGTCTGCACCGGTGTCTGCCCAGGCCACGGCCGGGGTCTCCCAGCGGGAACCCCGATTGTCAGTGGCGGCCGATACCGTTGCGTACGCATCACAACCCTCCTGCCACGGAACGACCGTGGCCGCTGAGTCCGAAGGAGGTGGGTTCCACATGCGTCACTACGAGGTGATGGTCATCCTCGACCCCGATCTGGAGGAGCGCGCCGTCGCCCCCCTGATCGAGAACTTCCTCTCCGTCGTCCGTGAGGGCAACGGCAAGGTGGAGAAGGTCGACACCTGGGGCCGTCGTCGTCTCTCGTACGAGATCAAGAAGAAGCCCGAGGGCATCTACTCGGTCATCGACCTGCAGGCCGAGCCTGCGGTCGTCAAGGAGCTCGACCGCCAGATGAACCTGAACGAGTCGGTCCTCCGGACCAAGGTCCTCCGTCCCGAGACCC
>NZ_JAVRHI010000428.1:0-4715 GCF_034105845.1 Streptomyces sp. CRN 30
GAACGCCCCGCCCCCGCGGAGGGGGTGGGGCGTTCGCACGCTCCGTGCGGGGTGCCTCAGGCCTCCTTCTCGCCCAGGAACGCCGTCTGCACCTGGACCGTCCTGCGCCGCGCGATCCGGCTGGCGCGGCCCGGGGGCAGCAGGCGGCCCTTGGTGTTGCCGATGACGTAGCCCTCGGACGGCGGGCAGGACAGCAGCAGGGCCGGGGTGTTGACCTCCTGCATGCGGCGCATCAGGTGGTCGCCCATGGCCCGTCCCGCGCCGGTGGCCGCACGGGCGACGATCATGTGCAGGCCCACCTCCCAGCCCAGCGCCAGCTGGTCCAGGAGCGGGTCGAACGGGGCGTTCATCGGCCCGGAGCCGAGCATGTCGTAGTCGTCGACGAGGATGAACAGCCGCGGCCCGTTCCACCAGTCCGCGCGCCGCATCCGGGCCGGGGTGATGTCGGGGCCCGGCACCCGGGTCTTCACCGCCCGGGCCGCCCCGTCGACCAGGTCGCGCAGCGCGTCGATGGAGACGGCGTGGCCCAGCCGGTACTCGTCCGGGATCGCCTCGACCAGCTCGCGGCGGTAGTCCACCACCATGATGCGGGCCTCGGCCGGGGAGTACCGCTCCATGATCGCCCGGGCGGCCAGCCGCAGCAGGTTGGTCTTGCCGCTCTCCGTGTCGCCGATCACGACCATGTGCGGGCTCTCGGAGAAGTCGTGCCACACGGTGTCCAGCTGGTCCTCCTCCAGGCCCAGCGGCATCCGGAAGTCGCCCTCCGGCGCGGGCAGCGAGGAGACCGCCAGCTCGGTGGGGAGCATCCGCACCCGGGGCGCGGTCGGGCCCGTCCAGCTCTCGGCGACCGCGGCCACCAGCTGGGCGACGCCCTCGCCGAGGTCGTCGGCCTGCTCGGCGCCGTCGATGCGCGGCAGCGCCGTGAGGTAGTGCAGCTTGCCCTCCCGGGTGAGGCCGCGGCCGGGCACCCGGGGAACCGTCGCGGCCCGCCGGATGTCGATCTCGGAGTCCATCGGGTCACCCATCCGCAGCTCCAGGTGGGTGCCCGCCTGGTCACGCACCGCCGAGGGGAGCTCCACCCAGCGGGCCGTGGTGACGATGAGGTGGACGCCGTAGTTCAGGCCGCGGGCCGCGATCGCCCCGAAGGACGAGATCTGCCGGTCGTAGTCCTGGCGGACCGTGGACCAGCCGTCGATGACCAGGAACACGTCGCCGTGCTCGTGGTCGGCGAACTCACCGGCCGCGCGCCGCTTGCGGAAGGTGGCCATGGAGTCGATGCCCTCGTCCAGGAAGAACTTCTCCCGGGCCGCCAGCAGCGTGTTGACCTCGGCGATCGTACGGCCCACCCGCTCGGAGTCCAGCCGGGCCGCGACGCCGCTCATGTGCGGCAGGCCGTCGAGACCGGCCAGCGTGCCGCCGCCGAAGTCCAGGCAGTAGAACTGCACCTCGCGCGGGGTGTGGGTGAGGGCGAGGGCCGTCAGGATGGTCCGCACCATGGTGGACTTGCCGCTCTGCGGACCGCCCGCGATGGCGATGTGCCCGCCGACGCCGGCCAGGTCGATCGTGAGCAGGTCCCGCATCTGGTCGAACGGCCGGTCCACGATGCCGACCGGCACCTTCAGCCTGCCCCGGTCGGGCCAGCCCACGGTGGTCAGGCCCAGCCGCGGGTCGGGGGTGAGCGGCGGCAGCACCTGGTCGAGGGTGGCGGGCAGGTCGAGCGGCGGCAGCCACACCTGGTGCGCGGGCGGGCCCGCCCCCAGCATCCGGTCGACGGCGACCGAGAGGAGCGTGTCCCCGGTCTCCTCGGCCTCGGGCTCCGGCTCCGGCAGTTCGGGCATCGCGCGGGGGACGACGTAGCCGCTGGTCCACGGCACGGTCTGGCCGGCGGCGCGGGCCTGGTTGGCGCTGCCCCGGCGGTGCCGGTACGCCCCGGAGACGTAGGCGGCCCGGAACCGGGTCAGGGCCTCCACACCGGACTTGAGGTAGCCGCTGCCCGGCGCCGCGGGCAGTTCGTAGGCGTCCGGCACGCCGAGCACGCCCCGGCTCTCCATCGCGGAGAAGGTGCGCAGGCCGATGCGGTACGAGAGGTGGCTCTCCAGCTGGTGCATGCGGCCCTCGTCGAGGCGCTGCGAGGCGAGCAGCAGGTGCACACCGAGCGAACGTCCGAGCCGGCCGATCATCACGAAGAGTTCCATGAACTCGCGGTGCGCGGAGAGCAGTTCGCTGAACTCGTCGACGACCACGAACAGGCTGGGCAGCGGCGCCAGCGGGGTGCCCGCGGCGCGCGCCTTCTCGTACTCCAGCGCGGAGGTGTAGTTGCCCGCGGCGCGCAGCAGCTCCTGGCGGCGGATCAGTTCGCCGTGCAGGGCGTCCTGCATGCGGGAGACCAGCGCCGCCTCGCCGGCGAGGTTGGTGATGACCGCCGAGACGTGCGGCATCTCGTCCAGGCCGAGGAAGGTCGCGCCGCCCTTGAAGTCGACGAGGACGAAGTTGAGCGTCTCGGAGGAGTTGGTCAGGGCGAGCGAGAGGACCAGCGTGCGCAGCAGCTCGGACTTGCCGGAGCCGGTGGCGCCGATCAGCATGCCGTGCGGGCCGGTACCGCCCTGCGCGGACTCCTTGATGTCCAGCTCCACCGGCTGGCCGTCCACGCCCACCGCGATGGGCACGCGCAGCCGGCTCGAGCCGGTGCTGCGGCTCCACAGGGTGTGCGGGTCGTGCCGGTACAGGTCCTGGATGCCGAGCAGGGTGGTCAGTTCGACGTCGTTGGCCAGCGGCTCGCTGGCGTCGGTGCCCATGCCCATCCGGTACGGCGAGATCCGCTTGGCCAGCGCGGTCGCACCGACGGGGCCGAAGGAGTCCGGACGGCCGAGGTAGGTCGTCTGCTCCTTGCGGTCGCGGTCGGTGCGCACCAGGGAGAACGCCTGACCCGTCACGTCGAAGCGGAGGGTGACCTTGCCGGGCCGCCAGGTCAGGGCACCGCTGAGGTCCAGGACCACGGTGTTGCGCAGGCCGGGGCCGTCGATGCGGTGGCCGCCGGGGACCGTGCCGCCGTCGATGACGACGACCGTGAACGGCTCCTCACGGCCGGCGACCGCGTCGGGGTCGAAGGGCGGGCGCTCCAGGAACTCCGCGCCCAGCAGGTCCTCCAGCTCGTTGAAGGCCGACCCGGTCATCCGGGCCGGGCCCGCGCCGTCGTTCTCCTGCGGGTGCAGGTGGTGCGGCAGCCACTTGGCCCACTCCCAGTCGGCCCGCCGCTCGTCGGACACGCACAGCGCGATCCACACGTCGTCGGGCGAGTGGAACGCGGCCAGCTGCGCCACGATCGCCCGGGCCAGCGGGCGGATGACCTCCTCGTCGCCGCGGAACAGCACCCGGGCCCAGGCCCGCAGGTAGATCGCGATGGGCTGGTCGGGAACGGTGCCGTAGGCGCGGATGAAGCTGCGCAGCGCGTGCGCGGAGAGCGGCTCCAGGTCCTCGACGGGGCTGCCGGCCGTCGGCGTCAGCCTCAGGCCCAGCTTCTGGTCGCCCACGGCCACCCGGATCTCGCCGAAGTCCTCGTCCGCCGGACGGCGTTCCCACAGCCGGGTCGACCCGACCAGGGACCACAGCGCGGACGGCTCGGGGTGCCGCCAGGCGAGGGCCCGCTGCTGGTCCATCACCGCGGTGCGCACCTTGCGCCGGGTCTGGGTGAGGTAGCGCAGGTAGTCCCGGCGCTCACCCTTGAGGCGCTCCTTGCGCTCGCTGTTCCGGCGCATCACCTGCCCGAGCATCATCGCCGCGGAGGAGAGGACCATCAGGCCGAGGATCAGGTAGAGGAAACTGCTGCTGCCGCTGCCGGTCATGCCGGGGCGCATGAACATCAGCATCATCGACACCGACATCAGGGCCATCGGCAGATAGGTCCAGACGGCGGACGAGTCGGGCACCACCTCGGGGAGCGTGGGCGGCTCCTGGAGGGTCAGTTCTCCGTCCGGCATCTCGGGGCCTCGCCTGCGGGCCGGCCGACGGAACAGAACCACACTCACCGTACGGGTCTCCTTAACGGAGCGGCCGCCGGACCGGCGGTAACGCGCTCACGGGGCAGGGGGGACTGATGCTGCTGAGGTCATTGATGCCATGGAGGTCATCGATGCCGCGGGGGCTGTGTCACCCCGAAGAGGCGTTTGATACTACGATCACGCCAGCTGACCACCAACCAGCAACCCCCCCACTCCGCATGTCCCTTGCCGTGTGCAAGCGAACCCCGGAAGGCGTGAGCCAGACCGATGAGTGACAACCAGGTGGCCGGCCTGTGCCGCCTGACCGTACGCGCTCCCTCCCGCACCATCGACCTGGCCGTCCCCGCCGACGTGCCGGTCGCCGACCTGCTGCCCGCCGTGCTCGGCTACGCGGGGGACGGCCTGGAGGAGGCCGGCGTGGAACACGGCGGCTGGGTCCTCCAGCGCCTCGGCGGCGAGCCCATGGACGAGGAGCGCACCCTCGAGTCCTTCGAACTGCGCGACGGCGAGACGGTCTACCTGCGACCCCGCGTCGAGGCGCTGCCCGAGGTGCACCTGGACGACCTGGTCGACGGCATCTCCACCACGATGCGCGACCGCCCGTACGGCTGGACCCCGAAGGCCGGCCGGGCCGTGCTGCGCGGCCTGGCCGTGGCGGCGCTCGCCGTCGGCCTGGTGGTGCTCGCGCTGCCCGGCGGCGGCTCCGGCACCGTCCGG
>NZ_JAVRHI010000429.1:0-2594 GCF_034105845.1 Streptomyces sp. CRN 30
CCTCGTCGGACAGCCGTTACGGCCGGGGCGTGCCCGCACGTCTGCGGCGGATGCGGTATCGGCCGGTACCGGACAAGTTCGCTGTGCAGGCCGCCGGTACCGCCCGCTTCCGCTTCGCCCAGGGGCCCGCGTATGACCTGCGCTGTCGCACGTCGGGTATCGGCGGCTCCACCCGAGCCGGTGGCCGCAACTCGCCGCAGAGGGCCCGCGACCGGCCTCCGGGGCGCGATCGGCACCCCGGCTCCTGTGGACTCGCGCTGTCGCCGCTTCTAGTGCCGCATCAAGCAACGTTCGCCCTGTTCACGACCTCGCGCAGGCGGTCGTCGGCGGCGTGCTTGTTGCGCCAGATGATGTAGCGGCGGATCATGCTGCCCTGCTCCTTGTGGCTGGCGTGGTCGGTGCCGTCGAGGGCGAAGTAGCGGAGGGCTGTGAACTGGGCCTCGATCCGGTTGAGCCAGGAGCTGTTGGTTGGGGTGTAGGCGATCTCCACGTTGTTCGCCGCGGCCCAGGTCCCGACCCGCTGGCACCGCTTCGTCGTCAGGTGCGGTGAGTAGTTGTCGCAGACGATGGCGATGCGTACGTGTCGTGGGTGCAGCGAGCGCAGGTAGCGGCAGAACTCCAGGAACTTCGACCTGTTCTTGGTTTTCTTGATGTGCCCGTAGAGCTGGTCTTTGGCCAGGTCGTAGGCGGCGAACAGGTGGCGGACGCCGTGCGGGCGGGTGTAGGTCGCCCGGCGGCGGGGCCGGGGACCGCGGTCGGGGTCCTTGTGTCTGCCGCCGCGTGCGGCCCAGTGCCGGCCGGGGTGCGGCTGGAGGTTGAGCGGCCCGAACTCGTCCAGGCAGAAGATGACTTCGGGCTCGCCGTCTTCGGGTATGACTTCACCGTCGGCGATCGCGTAGAGGTGTTCGACTCGAGCCTTCTTCGCTGCGTAGTCGGGGTCGCGGGAGGCCTTCCAGGTCTTCACGCGTTGAAACGAGACGCCCTCCTCGCGGAGCAGGACCCGTAGGCCCTCGTGGCTGATGTCGTCGACCACCCCCTCGGCGACCAGGAAGTCGGCCAGCTTGGCCAGGCTCCAGGTCGAGAACGGCAGGCCGTGCTCGGCCGGCTTGGACTTGGCGATCTTCTTGATCTCCCGGCGTTCGGGGAGGGTGAAGGTCTTCGGCCGGCCGCCCTTGTACTTCGGGTAGAGCGAGCCGAAGCCGTCCGCGTTGAAGTTGTGGAGCACGTCGCGGACCCGGTCGTCGCTGGTGAACGTCACCTCGGCGATCTTCGCCGCCGGCATGCCCTGCGCGGATAACAGCACCATCTGAGCCCGCCGCCAGGTCACCACCGATCCCGTGCCTCTGCGGATGATCCGCAGCAACCGCCTTCCCTCGTCGTCGATGTCCCGGACCCGCACACGTTCAGCCACGTGATCATTGTGGCCGTCAGGAGTCAGCCGACGCAGCAACCGAGGCACATCACGACAGGGCGAACGTTGCTTGATGCGGCACTAGGTTCCTCGGCGATGGGCGGCAGCGCGGTACGGCAACCGGGCCGTGCCGGACACTCCGCCCCGAGCGCCCCGGGAGGGATCGATGACGATCCAGGCAGCCTTCAACCGCTCCCAGATCAAGTGGGACACCTACCTGTTCCTGGGCAACCAGTACCTGTCCTACGGCCTCGCCTCCAACACCGTGTTCGTCGGCCCGCGCTCCATCGCCGCCGGCTGGCCGGGCCTCGCCGACACCCAGTTCGCCGAAGCCGTCGACGCGATGGTCCCGTACTCCTACCCGCCGGTCATCTCCACGGTACCGGTGATCCCCACCGAGAAGGACTACGTCTACATCTTCCGCGGCGACCAGTACCTCCGGTACGACTTCGCCAACGAGAAGATCATCTACGGTCCGCTCAGCATCGCCAACGGATGGCCGGGCATGAAGGACGTCGGGTTCGACCGGGACATCGACGCCGCGTTCATGGACCACCGGGGCGACTTCGCGCAGGTCTTCGTGGACACGTACATCTTCTTCAAGGGCGACAAGTACATCACCTACGATCCCCGCGCGGACAAGGTCAGCGGCGGCCCCTACCCGATCGCCGACCGGTGGCCGGGGCTGAAGGAGGCCGGGTTCGCCCAGGGCATCGACGCGGTCGTCTACAACGTGGTCGAGGCATCGGCCCTGGGCGGCAACAGCAGCCGGGAATGCTACTTCGTCAAGGCCGACAAGGTCCTGCACTTCGACATCGAGAACTGGAAGCCGCTGACCGGCGCCCGCAACATCTCCGACTTCTGGCCCGGCCTCAAGGGCACCGAGTACGCCTCCGCCACCCCCACACCGCCCTTCCCGCAGGTCAAAGCGCACGCCGAGCTGAGGATCACCTTCAACAACCCCGGCGAGAACAACCCCAACCCCTACGGCTGGATCGAACTGAAAACCAAGAGCGGCCAGCCCTTCCGGATCTGGACCCAGCAGAACCAGGGCAACTCCACCCCGGCCCGCGCGAGCGCCGCGCCGTCCATGAACCTGCCGTTCGCCTCGTCGGACATCGCGAGCATAGGCGCGTACGTCGACGAGTACGACGCCCTCAGCGGCGACGACTACCTCGCCCGC
>NZ_JAVRHI010000430.1:0-6723 GCF_034105845.1 Streptomyces sp. CRN 30
GGGCACGTCGGCGCCGCCGGAGGCCCGGCCCGCCGCCGGTCGCTCGCCGGCCTGGTCGGACCGCGACCCTGTCGTCCCCGTCCCGGCGCTCGCGGCGCGTTGGACGGACGGACCGGACGTGCGGGTCGTGCCGGTGGGGACGGACGTGCTCGATGGGCCGCTCGGACCGGGCCGGGGCGCGGCTTCACGGGCGATCGCGTGCGCGGCGTCCGGGATCCCCTGGATCACGGACACACGCCGTACGAGGGGGACTTCCGGTGGGGCGGGCCGGTGGCCGGTCCCGTCGGGGCTCACGACCGCGCCGCGGCCCCGCTGCACGGCGCGCTGGACCGGGGGAGTCGAGGCCGACGCCGATGCCGACGCCGACGGCGGAGAGAGGACGGTGGGGGCGTTCGCGGGCATGAGGTCACGACGGGCCGGCGGAGCGTCGCCACCACCGCCCCGGGAGGGCCGTGCGGTCCGAGGTGCCGAATCTTGGGCGACCGAGTCCTGTGCGACCGGGTCCGACGGCCGCGTTCCGCCCCGCGCTTCCCCGGTTCGCGCCCCCGGACGCGTCCGACGCGCGACCTGCAACGCCGGATCGGCGGCCGACGGCCGGGCCGGGCCGCTCGAATCGGCGCCGCCCGGACTCCCGGTGCTCGCGCCCCCGGTGACCGCGCCCCCGGTGTCCGCTGTTCCGTCAGGAGGGCTGTCCGCCCCCTGTGGACGCAGAGCTGCCCGGAGCAGCAGCGGCCCCCCGCCGGTGTCGGTGGGCCGGGGGGCGGCCGGACGTGCGACGCCGCGTACCAGGCCGGTCGGTGCCGTGGGCAGCAGGGCGTGCCCGAGACCGGTCCCGAACGACGGGTTCTGCCAGGCGGCCAGGCCCGCGCGGAAGGCGAGGCCGTCGCTGACGCCGAGCGGGGCGCGGGAGACGGTGAGTTCCGGCGCCGAGGTGCTGCGCCAGCCACCGTCCCAGTCGCCGGGCACGGTGGAACCAGTGCCTCCGGCCACGGCGGGACCGGAACCACCGACCGGCGCGGAAGCAGAACCGCCGACCGCCGCGGGATCGGTACCACCGGACGGGCCGCCCGCTCCGGCGCCGACGCGCACGCCGGTCCGCGGGCGGTCCGCGGTGTCCGGTCCGGCGGCCCGGCGGCGCAGCCAGTCCCGCCATGCCATGTGATCAACCGCCTTCGTTCACGCGGGTGTTGATGCGGGCGATCTCGGCCACCCACTGCCGGCGTTCGCCGTGGGTCAGGTCGAGGATCTCCGCACGGGGCCAGTGGAAGTGGTAGGCGATGTACGCGATCTCCTCCCGGAGCCGGGGAAGCGCGTACGTCACGATTCCCCCAGGCGCCCACCCGAGAGGTCGACCTCGAAGCCGCCCTCGCAGTGGGGGCAGGTCACCGCGGCCCGGGTGTGCCCCTCGCTGTTGACGCGGCGGTAGAAGTCCTGGAGGAAGGCGACGTCGGTGGCGTACATCCGTTCCACCACCCCGGCGTGCACATCGGTGATCGAGCCGATCCGGGTGATCACCTGGCTCAGCAGGACGACACTCAGGTAGGCCGGGTTCTCCTTGACCCGCAGGTCGATCTGGGGTCGCAGCTCGTCCCGGGCCGTGGCCAGCCGCATCGCCCCGTGGCGGTGCACCGTGCCCGCCTCGTCGACGTACCCGCGCGGCAGCTCGAACTCGAACTCGGTGCGCAACCCGTGGTCCTGGTCCTGCCGGGGCGGGCGCCGTCATCTGGAGGATCTCGTCCAGATTGCCCGCCGTCACCGTACGGCGCTTCATTCGACGATGATCTCCTCGAACACGATGGTGACGGTCTCGGTGGCCGCGGCCGACTGGCCCGCACTGAGGCTCGGGCCCTCCCACTTGGAGGCCCAGCCCTGCATCAGCTGGATGCGGCGGACCGTGTTGCCCTCGGAGTCCATGATCTCGATGGTCAGGTTCTGCCGGGCGGTGTTGACGGCACCGTTGTTGAGCGTCTCCTTGATCCAGGTGGTGAACTCGCTGCTCTGGTCGAGTCCCCGGGTGATCGTGACCTCGCCGGCCAGCCGACGGCCGGGCTGCTTGCGGATGATCTGCTTGCCGAGCGAGCTGACGGCGTTGACTTCGACGACGTCCTCCTCGACGCTCAGCCCGCTGATCTCCTGGATCGATTCGACCATGTACCCACCGAGCTGCACGCCGAAGACGTGGGTGGAAAGAGCATCGCCCTCTGCCATGACTGTTCGTCACCTTTCCTTGACCGACCCGCGGGTCACTCGTCGACGAGGCTGGTGCTGTCGGAGAACTGGGCCAGCCGGAACACCACGAACTCCGCGGGCTTGACCGGGGAGACCCCGATCTCGCAGATGACCCGGCCCTGGTCGATGGACTCCTGCGGGTTGTTGTCGCGGTCGCACTTCACGTAGAACGCCTCCTGGGCGGTGCGGCCGAACAGCGCGCCCCGGCGCCACTCCTCGGTGAGGAACGCCGTGATGTTGCGCCGGATGCTCGACCACAGCCGGTCGTCGTTCGGCTCGAAGACCACCCACTGCGTGCCCAGGAGGATCGACTCCTCCAGGTAGTTGAAGAGGCGGCGCACGTTCAGGTAGCGCCAGGCCGGATCGGAGGAGAGGGTGCGGGCGCCCCAGATCCGCACGCCCCGGCCGGGGAAGGCCCGGACGCAGTTCACGCCGATCGGGTTGAGCAGGTCCTGCTCGCCCTTGCTGAGCCGGAACTCCAGGTCCACCGCGCCGCGGATCACCTCGTTGGCGGGCGCCTTGTGCACGCCGCGCTCGGCGTCGCTGCGCGCCCACACGCCGGCGACGTGGCCGCTCGGCGGGACGGTGGTGTTGCGCCCGGCGGCCGGGTCGAAGACCCGCACCCACGGGTAGTAGAGGGTGGCGTACCGGGAGTCGTAGCCCGCCTCGTCGTTGCGCCAGGTGCGCACCTGCTGGGCGGTGAGTCCGGGCGGGGTGTCCAGGACGGCCACCCGGTCGCCCATCTGCTCGCAGTGCGAGATGACGGCGAGCTGCACGGTGCGTACGCCCTCGGCGTCGATGTCGCCGCGCTCGTGGGCGCTCATCAGGTCCGGGACCGCGACCATGGTGATCTCGTCGATGGCCTCCAGGCCGCCGAAGCCGGTGCGGGCCGCGGCGTCGCCGACGTACTCGGCCGGGTCGAGGCGGGCCACCTCGCCGGAACCGGAACCGGGGCCGGAGCCGGGCACGGCGGGCGTGGCCGGGGCGTCGGGCAGCGCCAGGGTCTGGTTGGCGGGCCGGCTCTGGGTGGCGCCCCGCTTCTCGGTCACCTCGACCAGCGCGGAGCCGCGGGCCTGGGAGACCAGGTACCCCTTGACGTTCTTGCGGGTGGAGGCGTCGTACGTCTCCGCCACCTGGTCGCCCCGGCGGACCAGGACCTTGAAACGGTCCTCCGGCGGGTTCTCGCCGTCCGCGTCGGCGACCTCCACCGACACCCCGGAGACACCCGGCCGGGCCGCGACCAGGAAGCCGCCGAGCTCCACCGGCTCCACCGCGCCGCTGCCGCGATGGGACCGGGTGCCGTCGGCCGCCGCCGGCGCGGAGGCGTCCTCCGCGGAACCGCCGATCCGCACGACGTACGCGGCGCCGCCGCCGTTGGCGAAGTACCCGTAGACCGCGTGCGGCAGGTAGGCACCCTCGGTGAAGCCGCCGAAGAGCAGGGTGTACTGGTCCCAGCTGGTGACCAGGGTCGGCGCGTGGAACGGGCCGCTCTGCGCGAAGCCGACGAACGCGGCGACGGCGGTGCCGACCCCTTCGATCGGTCGCGCACCGGACTGCACCTCCTCCACGTACACGCCCGGGGTGAGGTACGTCGGCATGCTCGCTCCTTCGTGTCCTTGCGGGGTGCCCCTGCGGATCGGTCACCTGTGTCCGTGCCGAGTCTTCGGGGCGGGTCCGTCGGTGCGACAGGGCCCCATGGACCTGCTCGGGGGCAGGGTGGCTGCCTTTCCGGTCCCTCGCCGATGACCGTCCGGACGTCACCCGCCCCTGCCCGTACGGCCCTGGACGCCCGGCGCTCCCCGGGGTCCACTGGGAGGTCGCAGCAGTGTGCCGACGAGAGGGCAGCGAGTGCAGACGTCCAGGCCCCACAGCGAGCGGACCGAGACCGGGACCCCGCGGCCGTCGCGCGGCCGGACCACCGCCCGGCGGGAGACGCCCGGGGCCGGCGCCGCCGTACCGCCCCCGCTCACCGCCGACGTGCTCCGCGCGGTGCAGCGCGGCGCGGGCAACGCCGCGGCGACCGGCATGATCGCCCGCCGCGCACGCCCCGCACCCGCCCCGCAGCAGTCGGACACCGGGGTGCAGGACGTCCTCCGCTCGTCCGGCAGGCCCCTCGCGGGGCCCGTACGCCAGGACATGGAATCCCGGTTCGGCACCGACTTCTCCGACGTACGGCTGCACACCGGCGCCGCGGCCGCCCGCTCGGCCCGCGCGATCGGCGCCCGCGCCTACACCTCCGGCAGCCATGTGGTGATCGGTGACGGGGGCGGCGACCAGCACACCCTCGCCCACGAACTCACGCACGTCGTCCAGCAGCGCAACGGCCCGGTGTCGGGCGCCGCCACCGGGCACGGCTTCGCGATGTCGGACCCGGGCGACCGCTTCGAGCGCGCCGCCGAGGCCAACGCGCACAGGGTCATGTCGGGACCGGCGCCGGACGTGCAGCGCCTGGCCGAGGCGGACGGGGACGCGACGCCGCAGGCGGCGGACACGGTGCAACGGGCCAGCACCACCGTGCTGGAGAACGCGACGGTGACGCACTACCAGCCCAGCAAGGCCAACGCGGCACGCGGGCACGACCTGGTCATCCAGCGTCCCAGAACGGTGACCGGTCCCATCAACCCGACGGGCACGGCCGGCCGGCCGGCGGCGCCCAACCCGATCGCGGTCAAGAGGCTCCACGCCGCCTACCGCAACCAGAACGGCGCGCGCGGGGCGCCGTCCGAGCCGCAGGTGTGGAAGGACCTGTTCGGCGGCGCGGGTTACGACCGCGGTCACGTCATGGGGCTGGAGGTGGGCGGCAGTGACGTCACCGAGAACATCGTCCCCCAGTGGTCGTTGAACCAGGGCACCGGAATGTGGCGTCGGATCGAACAGGAGATGGTCGGGGTGGGCACGGGCACCCTTCGTTTCGAGGTGACCTACGGCACGGCGAACGGCAACTACCGCCGGGTGATGATCCCCGAGAAGATCGACATCTACCTCAACAACGCCGTTGCCGCCTACCGGAGCTGGGAGAACGAACCGGACATCAATGATCAGATCAGGGCGGGCCGGGATCCGGGTGACCTGGCGCAGTACTACACGGAGGCGAAGGACGAACTGAGCGGTCGGACAACGCTGACCGAGGACCAGATGCAGCTCTTCGCCGTGCAGGCGCTGGCCCGTGACAGGGCCACCTCCCTCTCGTACCAGGACTACGAAGACCTCAGCGCCCAGGGGCAGGCCCCCACCGCCAGCACCGCCGACACCCATATGCAGGGCATGACCCGCTCGACCTTCCCCAAGGACCGCCGCGACAAGCTGATCCAGTCGTACGTCGATGCGGGCTGGGTGACCAGGAGCGGCACCGGTGCCTCCGCCACCTACACCCTGGGCGACGTCCCGGCCCCCGCTGCCGACAGCGACACCGAGTCCAGCAGCCAGTCGAGCGATTCCGACGAGGTGATGTCCGACGGTTCCCAGCAGGCCTCGCCCGGGCAGCCGTTCGCCACGATCCAGTTCGACTCGCAGGGCAGCAGTTCCGACGAGGACTACGAGGACAGGATGTCCATCGGCTCCTGAACCGCCGCCGGGGCCCGGCCGTCCGGGCCCCTCAGGCGCCGACCGCCTCCTCCAGATACGCCCCGAACTCCCCCTCCAGCACCAGCCGCCCCAGCTTCCGGTACTCCTGTGCCACCGCCGTCACCACCTGCCGCATCATGAGCGGCTTCCCGGACTCCGCCGCGAGGTAGGCCGCGGTCACCGCGCAGGCCCGGATGGAGCCGCCGGCCAGTTCGAAGCGGTCCGCGCAGAAGGCGAGGTCCAGGTCGTCGGCGCGGGGCAGACGGTCGCCCAGGCACCGTTCCCACAGGGCGAGGCGCTGGCCGGTGTCCGGGACCGGGAAGTCCGCCACCACGTCCAGGCGGCGGGTGAACGCCTCGTCGAGGTTGGCCCGGAGGTTGGTGGTCAGCACCGCGATGCCGTCGAAGGACTCCATGCGCTGGAGCAGGTACGCCGACTCGATGTTGGCGTGCCGGTCGTGCGCGTCCTTCACCTCCGAGCGCTTGCCGAAGATCGCGTCGGCCTCGTCGAAGAGGAGTACGGCGTTGACCGCCGACGCCTCGGTGAAGATGCGTTCCAGGTTCTTCTCCGTCTCGCCGACGTACTTGTCGACGACCGTGGACAGGTCGACCACGTACAGGTCCATCCCCAGGTCCGCCGCGACGACCTCCGCCGACATCGTCTTGCCGGTGCCCGACTCGCCCGCGAACAGCGCGATCACGCCGCGCCCGCGGCCGCCGCCGGGCCGCATCCCCCACTGCCCGAGCACCTGCTCGCGGTGTCGGGCGCGCAGCGCGAGTTCGCGCAGCCGCCGGTGGGTGGCAGGCGGGAGCACCAGGTCGTCCCAGCCGACCCCGGGTTCCACCCGGCGGGCCAGCCGGTCGAGCCCAGCGCCGTTCTGGGCGCGCACGGCGGCGCGCAGGTCGTCGGCGCCGACCGGGCGGCCCTCGA
>NZ_JAVRHI010000431.1:0-10124 GCF_034105845.1 Streptomyces sp. CRN 30
CCCAGCGGATGCTGGAGACGGGGTATCAACATATCTGGCGTTGATTTTTGGCACGCTGTTGAGTTCTCAAGGAACGGACGCTTCCTTTGTACTCACCCGAGAGACTCTCTCAGGCTTTCCTCCGGGCGCTTCCCTTCGGTCTTGCGTTTCCGACTCTACCAGATCTTTCCGATCCGATTTCCTCGGTGCTTTCCAGGTTCCCGCTTCCGCGTTTCCCTTTCCGGCGGTTCCGACTCTATCAGATCCTTTCGGGCCTGTTTCCCAGTCGGCGGGATTTGCCTTTCGGCTGCTTCGAAGGCTGGCGCTTCCGCGTTTCCTTTTCGGCGTTCCCGACTTTATCAGAGGAATTGGACCGGACTGACCGGTCGTCCATTTCTCAATCATCGGGGCTTCATCGATGTCGATTCAATCGAGGCTTCGAGAAGCTGACAGACCTTCACTGCTGCCGACCGGGGAGGTCCCCTCTAGGCAACTGTTCGAATCTACCTCCCCACCCAACCCGTGTCAACAAGTCTTGCGAGGCGAAGAAGAGGTTAACAGCTCCGCGCGGGTGCTTGCACATCGGTGGCAGACGTGCGGTGCAGGTGCAGGTGCAGTTCGGAGCAGCGGGGACAGGTGCTCAGGCCGCCGTCGGGATGGCAGCGCTCCGCTCGGCTTCGTCGATGTCGCCGCTGTCGCCGGCCCGGACCGCGCGCCCGCCCAGGACGTAGACGTACGCGAAAAAGGCCAGCTCGGCGGCGACGCCGATGCCTATGCGCGCCCAGGTGGGCAGCCCGGAAGGAGTGACGAACCCTTCGATCGCACCGGAGATGAACAGGATCAGGGCCAGGCCCACCGCCATGCCCAGTGCGGCTCGGCCCTCCTCGGCGAGAGCGGAGCGCCGCGTGCGCGGGCCCGGGTCGATGAGGGTCCAGCCGAGTCGCAGGCCCGTACCGGCGGCCACGAAGACGGCGGTCAGTTCCAGGAGGCCGTGCGGGAGGACGAGACCCAGGAAGATGTCGAGCCGGCCGGCCGAGGCCATCAGCCCGATGCCCACGCCCAGGTTCAGCATGTTGAGGAAGAGGATCCACAGGACCGGCAGGCCGAGGAAGATGCCCAGGACCAGGCACATGGCGGCGGCCTGGGCGTTGTTCGTCCACACCTGGGCGGCGAAGGACGCGGCGGGGTGACTGGAGTAGTAGGTCTCGTACTCGCCACCGGGGCGGGTGAGCTCGCGCAACTCGTCGGGGGCGGCGATCGCGGACTGGACCTCCGGGTGGGTGCCGATCCACCACCCCAGGAGCGCGGCCACGATCGTGGAGAGGATCGCCGTGGGTATCCACCAGTGGCGTGAGCGGTAGACGGCGGCGGGGAAACCGTGCGTGAGGAAGCGTGTGGCGTCGCGCCAGGAGGCGTGGCGGGTGCCCGTCACGGTATTGCGCGCGCGTGCCACCAGCTGGCTGAGGCGTCCGGTGAGCTGCGGGTCCGGCGCACTGGACTGGATCACGGAGAGATGGGTGGCGGTGCGCTGGTACAGGCTGACGAGCTCGTCGACCTCGGCGCCGTCGAGTCGGCGCCTGCGGCTGAGCAGTGCGTCGAGACGGTCCCACTCCGCGCGGTGGGCGGACACGAAGACATCGAGGTCCATGGGGTGTGCTGCTCCTCGTCCTCTCGTACTGCGTGTCAGCTTGTCGTACTGCGGCGCGATGTGCCCTCAGCTTGGCAGACTGGCCGTTCACCGGGCAGGCCAGGGGAAGGGACGGGCACGTGAGTGAGCTGGTGACAGGTGAGGCGGTGGCGCTGGAGGTGCGCCCCGCGAAGCTGCCGAGCCGGGCGCTCGCCGTGGTGCTCGACCTGGTCGTGGCCGTGGTCGCCTACCTCGTCGTGACCATGGTCCTCGTCGCGTCGACGGCCGGTCTGGACGAGGCGGCGCAGGTCGCGGTATCGATCGCGAGCTTCCTGCTGGTGCTGGTGGGCGGGCCGATCGCGGTGGAGACGCTCAGCCATGGGCGGTCCCTGGGGAAGCTGGCGTTCGGGCTGCGGGTGGTGCGGGACGACGGAGGGCCGATCCGCTTCCGGCACGCGCTGGTGCGCGGTGCCGTCGGGATCGTCGAGATCCTCATGACGTTCGGCGTCATCGCGTGCATCGCCTCACTCGTGTCGGCGCGGGGCCGGCGGCTCGGTGACGTCTTCGCGGGGACGCTGGTCGTACGGGAGCGGGTGCCGGCCGGGGAGGGGCACTCGGTGCCTCCGCCGCCCCACTGGCTGGCGGGGAGGTTCTTCGCGCTCGACCTGTCCGCGGTGCCCGATGGCCTGTGGCTGGCCGTCCGCCAGTACCTGACGCGGATGCGGCAGCTGGACCCTCAGGTCGGGCAGGCGATGGCGGAGCGTCTGGCCTCCGATCTGGTCGCGCGTACCGGGTCTCCGGCGCCGGAGGGCGTTCCGGCGGCCGCCTATCTGGCTGCCGTCCTGCACGAGCGGCAGGCACGGGAGGCGCGGCGGGCGTTCGGAGGCGGTGGCACCGCGGTACAAGCGCCTCCGGCGGTGCCGCACCACGGCACGACGCACCACCCGCCGTCCTCGGGAGTGCAAGCAGTGGGGACGGCGTCGACGAGCGTCGGCCCCGCGACGGCATCGCACGAGACGGCCGGTCGGCCTGACCGGCCGAGCACGGGGTTCGCACCCCCTGCTTGAGGCAGTCGGCCGGCCGGTCAGTGGAACGTCGAGGGTGGTGACTCCAACTCCTCCAACTCGATGCCGGGGGCCGCGAGGACCACGTCGCCGGAGAGGTGAACGGTGTGCTGCTCGCCCGTGTCCAGGGCTGTGACCTGGTATTCGTCGACGGTCAGGGGGCCGTTGTCAGTGGCGTGTGCTTCTCTTCCGATCAGGGTCCAGGACTGGTCCACGGTGCGCGGGGCGAGGACCGGGTCGGTGAGGGCGACGAGGCGTACACGGGTCGCGGACGCTGAGGGGGTGAGGCGCAGGAGACGGGCGGTGGCGATCAGGAACGCCGGCGACGTGCCGGTGAAGGCGTGGGCACGGACACTTCCCTCGGTGGCGTGGGTGCCGGTGGGGTCGGTGCGGACCCAGGTGACTCCGTCGAGCGCGGCGCCCCGGACCTGCCAGCTCCCGGCGTGGCATTCCAGCCGGATGGGACGGCCCAGGTCGTCCAGGGAGAGGTCGACGGAGCCCGTGTCGTCACCGGAGGGGGCGGTCAGCCGGGAGACGTAGCGCCAGCCGGAGGGCCCGGGCGCGCAGTGGAAGTGCTCGTCGGCGAGGGGGGTGTGGTCGTGCGGGTCGTGCAGCGAATACCGGCCGCGGGGCATGGGATGTCCTGGGGTCCTGGATGAGGTGGGTGGGGCCGGCCGCGGGCCGACGGGGCAGGCCCCCGGCACCGGGGTGCGGGGGGCCTGTCGGGTGTGCTGCCGGTGCGGAGTGCGTCCGTGCGCGGAGGGTGCCCGGGCACGGACGCGCCCGCCGCGGGCTCAGTAGCGGTAGTGGTCCGACTTGTACGGGCCCTCGACCTCGACGCCGATGTACGCGGCCTGCTCGGGGCGGAGCTGGGTGAGCTTCACGCCGAGCGCGTCGAGGTGGAGGCGGGCGACCTTCTCGTCGAGGTGCTTGGGCAGCGTGTAGACGCCGGTCGGGTACGCGTCGGGCTTGGTGAACAGCTCGATCTGGGCCAGGGTCTGGTCCGCGAAGGAGTTGGACATCACGAACGACGGGTGGCCGGTGGCGTTGCCCAGGTTCAGCAGGCGGCCCTCGGAGAGGACGATGATCACCTTGCCGTCGGGGAACTTCCAGGTGTGGACCTGCGGCTTGACCTCGTCCTTGACGATGCCGGGGATCCTGGCGAGGCCGGCCATGTCGATCTCGTTGTCGAAGTGGCCGATGTTGCCGACGATCGCCTGGTGCTTCATCTTGGCCATGTCCGAGGCCATGATGATGTCCTTGTTGCCGGTCGTGGTGACGAAGATGTCGGCCTTGTCGATCACCTCGTCGAGCGTGGTGACCTGGTAGCCGTCCATCGCGGCCTGCAGGGCGCAGATCGGGTCGATCTCGGTGACGATCACGCGGGCGCCCTGGCCGCGCAGCGACTCCGCGCAGCCCTTGCCCACGTCGCCGTAGCCGCAGACGACCGCGGTCTTGCCGCCGATCAGGACGTCGGTGGCGCGGTTGATGCCGTCGATCAGGGAGTGGCGGCAGCCGTACTTGTTGTCGAACTTCGACTTGGTGACGGCGTCGTTCACGTTGATCGCCGGGAACAGGAGGACGCCGTCGCGCTGCATCTCGTACAGGCGGTGGACGCCGGTCGTGGTCTCCTCGGTGACGCCGCGGATCTCCGAGGCGAGCTGGGTCCACTTCTGCGAGCCGTCGGTGATCGTGCGGTGCAGGAGCTCGAGGATCACGCGGTGCTCGTCGGACTCGGCGGTCTCCAGGCCCGGGACCTTGCCGTCCTTCTCGTACTCGACGCCCTTGTGGACGAGGAGGGTGGCGTCACCGCCGTCGTCGAGGATCATGTTCGGGCCGCCGGTGGGGCTGTCCGGCCAGGTCAGCGCCTGCTCGGTGCACCACCAGTACTCCTGGAGCGTCTCGCCCTTCCAGGCGAAGACCGGGACGCCCTTGGGGTCGTCCGGAGTGCCGTCCGGGCCGACGGCGATGGCGGCGGCCGCGTGGTCCTGGGTGGAGAAGATGTTGCAGGAGGCCCAGCGGACCCGGGCGCCGAGGGCGACCAGGGTCTCGATGAGCACGGCGGTCTGCACGGTCATGTGCAGGGAGCCGGTGACGCGGGCGCCGGCCAGGGGCTGGGCCTCGGCGTACTCCTTGCGGATCGCCATCAGGCCGGGCATCTCGTGCTCGGCGAGGGTGATCTCCTTGCGGCCGAACTCGGCCAGGGTGATGTCGGCGACCTTGAAGTCCTGTCGGTTGTCGACAGTGGTCATGACGGGCTGCTCCTCGGATCGGGGGGCGAGGTGGGTACGGCTGGTCTGCGCGGCGGCGGGCACGGGTGCCCGACGGGGCACGGGCGTGCACCGTTGCGCGCAGCGCAGTCCGTCGGAGGCCCTCTCTCCCTCGGCCGGTCCGCGGTGGGACCGCCCGACCGCCATCAGCAGCGACGTCTGGCTCCGTTCCAAGCTACACCGGTCGGCCGCGCTGTCGGCAGTCCGCCCGGGAACCCCGACGGCCTCACCTGCCTCGGGGAACAACGGACGAGGGCCCGCCGAACGATGTCGGCGGGCCCTCGTCCCTCGGCTCGGCCCGGGGGCCGGATGTCCGCGGCGGGTCGTCCCGTCAGTGTTCCGTCGCCGGTACGGAGCCGCCGGGAGTGGCCTCGGGGTCCGGGCCCTCGGCGGCCGCGGCCTCGCTGTAGATGTCCGGTTCGAGGTAGATGACGCGGGCGATCGGGACGGCCTCGCGGATGCGGGTCTCGGCGGCGTCGATGGCCGAGGCGACCTCGGAGGCCGTGTCGTCGTGCTGGACGGCGATCTTGGCGGCGACCAGGAGCTCCTCGGGGCCGAGGTGCAGGGTCCGCATGTGGATGATGCCGGTGACGGTGTCACCGTCGACGATGGCGGTCTCGATCTTCCTGACCGCCTCGACGCCCGCCGCCTCGCCCAGCAGGAGCGACTTGGTCTCGACGGCCAGGACGATCGCGATCAGGACCAGCAGGACGCCGATGCAGAGGGTGCCGATGCCGTCCCAGACGCCGTTGCCGGTGGCGAGGGCGAGGCCGACGCCGCCGAGCGCGAGGACCAGGCCGACGAGGGCGCCGAGGTCCTCCAGGAGGACGACCGGCAGCTCGGGTGCCTTGGCGTGGCGGACGAAGTCCTTCCAGGACTGCTTGCCGCGGGTCTGGTTGGACTCCTTGATGGCGGTGCGGAAGGAGAAGGACTCCGCGATGATCGCGAAGACCAGGACGCCGACCGGCCAGTACCAGTGCTCGATCTCGTGCGGGTGGCTGATCTTCTCGTAGCCCTCGTAGATGGCGAACATGCCGCCGACCGAGAAGAGGACGATGGAGACGAGGAAGGCGTAGATGTAGCGCTCGCGGCCGTAGCCGAACGGGTGCTCCGGGGTCGCCTCGCGCTGTGCCCTCTTGCCGCCGAGCAGCAGCAGGAACTGGTTGCCGGAGTCGGCGAGCGAGTGCACCGACTCGGCGAGCATCGAGGACGATCCGCTGAAGAGGAACGCCACGAATTTCGCTACCGCGATCGCGAGGTTGGCGGCGAGTGCCGCCACGATCGCCTTGGTGCCGCCTGACGCACTCATGTGTCCGGGCCGTCCCTTCGGTTGCTCTGCTGTCGGTCGTCGGCCGGGCGCTGCCCGCCGTGTGCGCAGGGCATCTTCGCAGCCCGGGCCGACTACGACAGGCGAGAACTTCGATGGGTCTCCCAAGAAGTGGTAATGACTTGTTAAATGATTACCGAGGCGCGGAAAAACGTTCCGCCGCCGGTGACCTCGGCCTTCTCGCCCGCCGGGACGAAGACGGACGCGCCGGGGGCGAGTGCGTGCTCGCCGGCCTGTACGGAGCCGGCCGTGCACAGCAGGATCTGCGGGGCCTCGGACGTGAGGTCGTGGGCGGGGGCGCCCTCGGCGCGGACGTACCGGGAGAGGCGGAACTCGTCGATGGGGGTCTCGTAGACCTCCTCGCCCTCGGGCGAGGCCTCCGGGCGCAGGACGCCGGGGTCGCTCGCCTCGAAGCGGACGACGCGCAGGAGTTCGGGGACGTCGACGTGCTTGGGGGTCAGGCCGCAGCGCAGGACGTTGTCCGAGTTGGCCATGATCTCGACGCCCAGGCCGTCGAGGTAGGCGTGCGGGACGCCCGCGCCGAGGAACAGCGCCTCGCCGGGCTGGAGCCGGACGTGGTTGAGCAGCATGGCGGCGATGACGCCCGGGTCGCCCGGGTAGTGGCGGGCGATGTCCGCGTACGGCGCGTGGGCGCCGCCGAGGCGCTCGCAGGCGTCCGCGGCCTCGGCGACCGTACGCGCCATGTCCTCGGGGTCGGCGGACAGCACCGCGGTCAGCACCTCGCGCAGCGCCGCCTCCTCCGGCTGGGCGTGCAGCAGGTCCACGTACGGCTTGAGGGAGTCGACCCCGAGGGCGGCGAGCAGGTCGGCGGCCTGCTCGGGGCTCCGGAAGCCGCACAGGCCGTCGAACTCGGTCAGGGCGCAGATGAGCTCGGGCTTGTGGTTGGCGTCCTTGTAGTTGCGGTGGGCCGCGTCGGCCGGGACGCCGCGGCGCTCCTCGTCCTCGTACCCCTCCCTGGCCTGCCCGAGGTCGGGGTGCACCTGGAGGGAGAGGGGGGCGCCGGCGGCAAGGATCTTGAGGAGGAAGGGGAGGCGCGGGCCGAACTTCGCGACCGCCCGCGGGCCCAGCTCCCGTTCCGGGGCCTCGTCGATCACCTCGGTGAGCGGGCCGCGCGGGGTGCGTGAGGGGGCGCCGGGATGGGCTCCCAGCCACATCTCCGCCTGCGGTTCGCCGGTCGGCTCCGTGCCGCACAGCCGCGGGATGGCGGTGGTCGAGCCCCAGGCGTAGGGGCGGATCGTGTTCTCGAGGCGGTCCATGAGGTGTCTTTCTCGCTCCGTGGTCGGGCGGGCCGCGGCGTCGTACGCGCCCGCGGGGTCCGTACGGTGGTGGCCCGGCCCCGGCCGGTGAGCCCGGGGCCGGGATACAGATCAGGCCCTCGAAGCGAGCGCCAGGTAAACGGCGGCGAAATCCGTGACGGCGATCAGTTCCGCGAGGGCCTGGAGGTCGCCGCCCTCCTCGGGTTCCAGTTCGCTGATCGCGGCGTCGTGGCCGAGGGCCAGTTCGCGGGCGGCCGGGGCGGCGCTGAGCCCTCCGGTGGGCCGGTCGCGCAGCAGCACCACGCGCGCGTGGAGGGCGGCCGGCTCCTCGACGCGGTCGCGGAAGAAGTCGTCGGGGTCGGCGCCCGCGGCGAGGGCGCCGGACAGCAGCGCCATGTGCGAGGCGAGCGCCTCCGGCAGCTGTGCGGCGAGGGCGGGGCGGCCCGCGAGCTCGGCGAGGGCGGCGGCGAAACGGCGCCCCACGGGGCCGGCGCCGGAACCCTCGGTCCAGATGAGCGGGAGCGTCTCGGCGAGTTCGCCGGCGAGGGTCTTGGCGGGGTTGCCGTACGTGGCGACGGCCGGGCCGCAGCGTTCGGCGACCTGGTCGAGGCGGTCGGCGATCTGCTGCAGGGTGTCGGGGGGCGCGGTGATCAGACCGGTGCGGTCGAGGAGCACGAGCAGGGGGGTGAGCAGCGCCCACAGAATGCCGGGGGAGGCAGCCGCCACGGGCTCGTCCTGGTCGTACGGGGCGGTCGCCATCGGGACGCAGAGGCCGTGGGCGCCGTCCACCGCCTCGGTCACCGGGGTGCCGGCGGGGGCGACGGCGACGACCGTGCAGCCGCGGCGGTAGGCCTGGTCGACGAGGAGGCCGAGGCCCGGTTCGCCGCCGTCGGGGGTGGCGACCAGGAGCAGGTCGAGGGAGCCGGCCCAGCCGGGCAGCTCCCAGCGCAGCGCGCCCGCGGCGGGGGCCACACCCGTGGAGTGCAGCCGGGTCACCGGGCAGCCGGAGCCCACGAGCGAGCCGAGGAGGTCGGCGACGCCCGCGGAGGCGATGCCGGGGCCCGCGACGAGCACGGCGCGGGGGCGGCCGTCGGGCCGCAGGTCCGGGATGCCGGCCTCGGTGGCCAGGCGGACGGCGGTCCGGACCCGGGCACCGGCCTCGGCGGCGCCGCGGAGCAGACCGCGGCGGTCCGCCTCCTCCAGGGCGTCGGGCGTGTCGAGCAACGATTCGTCGAGCATGGACGGCAGCCTCCGTTCGCCGGGGGACCCTCGTCGCCGGGTGCCCTCGCGCACCCCGGCGTCACCGCGTACGTGTGTCGCACGGCGTGCGGTACGCGTACCCCGTTACGCGCTCCGCTCCGCCCCCGCGGCACACCGGCACCTCACCCGGTGGTGCTCACCCGGGGCGGCGGGCCTCGTCGACGAGCAGGACGGGGATGCCGTCCCGGACCGGGTACGCGAGGCCGCAGTCCTGGCCCGTGCAGACCAGCTCGCTCTCCTCCTCCTCGATCGGGGCGTGGCACGCCGGGCAGGCGAGGATCTCCAGGAGGCCGGCTTCGAGCGGCATGGGGCTTGTCCCTTCGGACGGACGGATGCGGCCTGGTCAGCGTACCGCTGCGGGCCCCGGGCACGGGGCCCCGCGACGGCGGCGGGCGGGCGGTCCCGCGGCAGGTCGTCCGGTGTGCCCTGCGCGGCCCGCGGCGGTGTCATTCGCCGGTCGTGTCGCGGGCACGGAACGCCAGGTTGTTGGTGACGGTGAAGTAGGGCTCCACCCGGGTCCGGCCGCGGGCGGGGTGGACGTGGTACGCCGCGGGGAAGACGTCCGTCTTGTTGCGGTCGACGATGTCGCCGCCGATACGGCCGAGCGGCACGGGGTCGCCGTCGGCGCCGCGGTGCAGGAACAGGTCCCAGACGTCGGTCTCCTGGCTGCGCAGGCCCAGGGCCCGGTCGTGGTCGAGGGTGAAGGAGAAACGATTGTCCTGAAGGGCGCGGACAGGGGTGGTGAAGTCGAACTCCGTGCCCTGGCGGGACACCGCGACGACGGACGCGTCGTCGAGCGGCCCTGCGGCCCCGGCCGTCAGCAGCGTCGCGGTGACGGTGACGCGGTCGTCCTCGACGCGGAGGGAGTCCACCTCGGCGTGGGCGGGCCGCTGCCAGGCGCGCAGGGCCAGGAAGCCGTCGGCCGTGGTGTACGGGAGGGCCGTGGCGACCGTGCCGTGTCCGGTCAGCGTCGGCCGGCCGACGCGCCGGGCGCGCTCCGCCGGCCCGGACAGGAGCCGGAAGCGGCGCTTGCCGCCGCGCGGGACGACGTAGCAGTCCCAGCGGCCCTCGGCCAGGGGGTGCTCATCGGGCCGCAGGGTCACGCGCAGGTCGTGCAGGTCCGGGGCGGTGGCGACGTCGGGCACCGGCAGCGTGACCGCGCGCCCCTCGGGGTCCCTGCGCAGCCGGGCGACGAAGTCGAGCGGTCCCGGGGGCAGGGTCGCCGCCTCCAGCCGGACGCTGATGCCGCCGGAGTCGGTGGAGCGGGCGGACGCGACGGGACGGTACGCGGGAGCGGGGTCGGCCGCCGACGGTGCTCCG
>NZ_JAVRHI010000432.1:0-38239 GCF_034105845.1 Streptomyces sp. CRN 30
CCCGCGGCGGTCAGCCGGTGCGCGGTGACGCCCTCGGGCCACTCGACGGTCACCCCGCGGCCGGTCAGCGCGTGGCGCACACCGGCCCGTTCGCAGACGGCGGCGATCCGTGCGGCCGGCCAGGACGGTTCGACGGGCAGGTAGCCCGCTCCGGCCGCGCTCACGCCGAGCACCGCGGTGATCTGCGCGGCACCCTTCTCGCAGGCGACGGCCACCAGGTCGCCGGGCCCGACACCGTGGGCGGTCAGCAGCCCGGCGGTGGCGGCGGCGTTGTCCGCGAGGCGGCCGTGGGTGACGGTGGCGGCGGAGGTGCGCAGGGCGGGCCGCTGCGGGTGCGTGCGGGCCGCGTCGGCGGCCGGGTCGTGCAGCAGCGGGCCGGCGGCCGGGAAGGGCACGGCGTCCAGGGGCTCCGCGGGGTGGAACGAGGGGTCCCAGCCCAGCGCGGGGTCCTGCCAGGCGGCGGTGCGTGTAAGGGTGCGCAGCAGGCGTACGTAGGCGTCGAGCAGACCCGGTACCCAGCCGTCGGGGAAGGCGCCCTCGACCGCGTCCCAGGCCAGGCGGAGCCGTCCGCCCTCGTCCCACACGATGTGGTCGAGCAGGACCTGCGGGGTCTGGGAGATGCCGTACACCTCCTCGCCGAGCCAGGCGGCCGGAGGTTCCCCGCCGCCCGCGAGCCCCACCCCGCTGGTGAAGACCACCGGGTGGCTGGGGGCGCCCACCGACGGTCCCAGGGTCCGCGCCCGCAGGTCCCGGAGCACCTCGACGCCGGAGACCGAACGGTGGTCCAGGTCCTCCCAGAAGCGGCGGTTGACGGCGGTGGCGTAGGCGCCGAAGCCCGTCCAGCGGGTGAGGTCGAGGCGGGGGGTGCCGACCAGGGCGGTGGTGGTGAAGTCGCCCACCACGCCCTCGGCGCCGCCGGACTCCGGGCGGTCGA
Source organism: Streptomyces sp. CRN 30 (assembly GCF_034105845.1). Lineage (NCBI taxonomy): Bacteria > Bacillati > Actinomycetota > Actinomycetes > Kitasatosporales > Streptomycetaceae > Streptomyces > Streptomyces sp. CRN 30. The sequence goes on from NZ_JAVRHI010000432.1 coordinate 935, forward strand.
ACAGGGTGGTGTTGAGGCAGATCCGCTCCCCCGCGCCCCACCGGCCGAGGACGACGGCGAAGGCGGCGAGCAGGGCGGCGGTCGGCGTGACGGCGTGCTCGGTACATCGGGCGCGCAGTGCGGCCCAGGACGCGGCGTCCAGTTCGGCGGCGGAACGGACGAAGCGGGGCGGGGTGGTGTCGTCCGGGTCGCGCAGCACCGGCAGTCGTGGCGCCGGCGGCAGCTCGGGGGCACGCTCCGCCCAGTAGTCGCGGTCCCGGGCGCGCCGGGCGGCCCACTCGGGATCGCGGGCGCGCGCGAGTTGGAGGTCGGCGAACCGCGCCGCCGGCTCGGGGAGCCGGTGGGCGGGGTCCTCGACGAGGCGGCCCCACTGGCGCATGAGCAGCATCCAGCCGGCCAGGTCCGTCAGGAGCACGTCCACGCCGACGTGCAGCCGGGTGCGTCCGTCGGGCAGCAGCGTGGCGTGCAGGTCGAACAGCGGCCAGGAGCCGGTCGGACGGTTCCGGTGGGAACGCTCCGCGCGCTGCGCCGACAGGACCCCCTCGACCTGTCCGGCGGGCTCCCCGCGCAGGTCGGTGACGCCGATCCGGTACGGGCCCGGGTCGCCGACGATGTGCTGGCGGCCCCGGTCGTCCACCGTCATCCGCAGCATCGGGTGGTGCCCGACCAGCCGGTTCCACGCGGTCTCCAGCCGGGCCACGTCCACGAGCGGGTCCGCGTCACCGGGCGTGCGGTCGTACTCGTGGTAGTAGTGCGTGGCCACCCCGCCCAGCGGCAGGCCCTCGGCCCGCCCGGCGAGGTACGAGGCCTGAATGGGCGTCAGAGGGAAGCCCTCGCCCTCCGTCCCCGTCTCCGTCCGCGTCTCCGTCCACGCGTCGCCGTGCGGGTCGTTCCCCCCGGTACGGGCGGTGCGCAGCCGGTCCGCCACCGCGCGGGCGGTGGCGGCGTCCCCCAGGAAGGCGGTCAACGGCAGGTCCGCGCCGGTGCGTTCACGGATCCTGCGCCGCAGGCGTACCGCGGTGAACGATTCGAGGCCCAGGGCCGCGAGCGGCTGCGTCAGCGAGATCTCCCGCGGTGGTGTGCCGAGGACTTCGGCTATGCAGTCGATGACGCGGTCGAGCAGGTCGTCGCTCGGCACAGGCTGGTTCATCCGGTCTCCGTTGCAGCGGCGGGCAGGCAGGGGCTTCCCCCTGCCTTTCGGCAGGCGGCCTCTCGGCAGGGGGAAGCAGACACCGACGAACCTAAATGAAAATGATTATCAGATCAACTAATGGGAGCGATCAGTTGTGTTCCGCGCGCTCCAGGACGCACAGGCCGAGCGCCGGATCGCCCGCCCGGCGCAGGACGAGCCCCGCTCCGGCCGCCTCCGCCGCCAGCACGTCCTCCCCCGCCACCCACCAGCGGTACTCGACCGACGCCTCGCCCAGCGGCCGTCCGCCGCTCAGGGTCCGGTAGTCCATGCGCCAGGTGATCTCGTCCGCCCCCGAGGGCCGCGCGCTCGCCCAGCCCTCGTACACGAGGTCGCCGACGACGGCGTGGGCCATCCGCGTCCGCTCCACCACCGCCGGCGCGAACGGCGGGGTGACGTTGAACACCAGCGCCCCACCGGGGGCGAGGCGCCGGGCCGCGCGCTCCCAGAGCGCGCGCCGCTGTGCGGGCGGCAGGTGCCCGAGCATGTTCAGCGCCACGACCGCGCGCACGCCCTCCGGCCACCGCACGCTCGCGCTGTCGCCGGGGACCACGGTGACCCGTGCGCGGAGCCCGGCGTCGTCGTGGACGCGGGCCAGCAGGACGGCACGCATGGCGACGGAGGGTTCGACGGCCAGCACCGGCGCCCCGGGCAGCGCGTCGCAGATCACGCGCACGCCCCGGCCGGAACCGGCCCCGAGGTCCACCACGGCCCCCGTCCGGGCCCGGACACCCGTCAGGACGTCCGCCACCGCGGCGCCCAGCGGTTCCCACGAATCGGCGATCATGATGTCGAGGTACTCGGCGGACCGCTCGTAGGGGTCGTGGAAGCCGGAAGGTTCACTCATCACTGCTCTCCAGAACTGGAAAGCGGGGCCGCCCGGGCATCCGGGCGGCCCCGCACTCGTACGGCCTTGTGGGTCAGTGGCCCGCGACGACGCCCGACAGCTCGTTGGTGCTCTTGGGCAGGGTCACGGACTTCAGCGTCTCGCCCGACTCGATGTCGACGGCGTACAGCTTGCGCTTGCTCGGCTCGGAGACGTACGCGGTGTGGTCGCGGACGAAGACGGTGGGCCTGGCCTGCTGCCAGTCCAGCGGCTCCTGCCACTCGTCCACGACGGGGATCTCCTTCTCCACCTTGCCCGTCTTCGGGTCGATGACGTGCAGGGCACCGTCCGTGCCGAGCACCAGCGCCTCACCGTGCGGACCGCGGGCCAGCGAGCGGAACGAGTAGCTGGTGCCCAGGTCGACGAGGCGCAGCTTGTTGGTCTCGGTGTCGATCAGCGAGATGCGGGTCGGGCGCTCCAGCTCCGCCTCCTTGTCGGTCTTGTAGTCGCCCAGGAGGACCGTCGACGCGTCGCTGCCGGCCTGGTTGCCGATGCGGCCGTAGTCGTCGGGGGCGTCCACCTTGGTGAACTCGCCGTCCTTGTAGATGAGGACGCCGTCCTCGCAGCCCACGGCGATGGCCTCGCCCTTGGCCGCCGCCTCGCCGTGGACCCCCGGGCAGTTCTCGGCGCGCTTGATCTCCTTGCCGTCCTCGTCCAGGACGAGCGCGCCGGTCCGCTTCTCCTCGGTGCCGAGGGTGCTGAGGAGTTCGCCGTTCTCCAGCTCGATGGCGACGCCGTGGTGCGCCTCGGCCGACGCGTACGTCCGGCCCTCCGGCTTCTTGCCGCTCGCGAGGTCGGCCGGGTCGAAGACGTTGACCTCGCCGGTGCCGTCGGTGAAGAGCACGGTCTTGCCGGCGTGACGGACGACGTGTCCGGGCTTCGCGCCCTCGTACTCGATGTCGGTGAGGGCCGCCCCGACGGCGTCCAGGACGCGGAAGCCGCTGTCGGTGGAGACGACGACGTGGGAGTCGTCGCCCGCGGGGTTGACCCGGTTGAAGCCGGGCAGCTCGATCGTCCCGGCGACCTCCAGGCTCTCGCCGTCCAGGACGTACAGGCCGCCGTCGAAGGTGGTGACCAGCGGGTTCTTGACGTCGGCGGCGGCCTTGGCGCTCGGCGAGCCCTCGGCCTTCGCGTCGGAGGAGGAGGTGTTCTCCGACCCGCCGCCGCAGGCGGTCAGAACCGTGGACACCGCCAGGGCGAGCGCCGTCCCCACGAGGGCTCTGTTGCGTGTCGACTTGTTCACGGGTGTGTTCCTTTCTGTGCCGCGTGGCCGCGGCGTTCGGTGGTGGGTGCTGCGGGACGGGCCGCCGGTCAGTCGCCGGTCAGGCCGTCGGTCATGGCGGTGGTGTTGGCGCGCATCATCAGCAGGTAGGTGTCGGCGCCCTCGCCGCGCTCGGTCAGCGACTCGGAGTAGAGCTTCACGACGCTCACCCGGTCGCCCAGTTCCGTGCGCAGGACCTCGGCCAGCCGGGTGGGCTGGGAGGAGTCGGCGAAGACGGTGCGTACCCCGGCGTCGTCCATGGCCTCGGTGAGCGAGCGCAGGTCGGAGGAGGAGGGCGAGGCCAGCGTGGTACCGCTCGGGATGACCGCGCCGATCACGCGGAAGCCGAAGCGTTCGGCGAGGTAGCCGAAGACGTGGTGGTTGGTCACCAGCGCGCGGTCGTCCTCGGGGATGGTGTCGAACGACTTCTCCATCCAGGTGGTGAGGTCGGCGAGTTCACCGTCGTAGCGCGCGGCGTTGTCGCGGACCGCCCCGTCGTCCACTCCGTCCACGTGCTCGACCACCTGGTCGGCGATCAGGCCGGCGGCCTTGCGCACGCGGTCGGGGTCGGTCCAGAAGTGCGGGTCGGGCTGCCCGGCCTCCTCCTCGGGCCCGCCGTCGTCGTGCGTGCCGAAGGTCAGCGGGTCCGCGGCCTCGCCCGCGGCGAAGGTGGCGACCCCGGACTCGCGGGCGGCGTCGACGTGCCGCAGGACGTTCTCCTCCAGGCCCAGCCCGTTGTAGACGACGAGGTCCGCCTGTTCCAGCTCGGCGGCCTGCGCGGCCGACAGGCCGAAGGAGTGCGGGTCCGCGTTCGGCTTCATCAGCACGGTGACGTCGGCCTCGTCGCCGACGATCTCCCTGGTGACGTCGCCGAGGATGTTGGTGGTCACCACGATGTGGGGCCGGTCCCCGCCGGTGCTCGTGCAGGCCGTGGCCGCGGCGGCCGTCAGGGCGGTGAACAGCGCCAGGAGGCGGAGGCGCGGCCGGGTCGCGCGCGCCGTCGTTCTCTTCCTCGTCATCGGCCCGTCTCCACCATCAGGGCCGGTTCGACGTCCAGGTCGAAGGTGCGCGCGATGCGCAGGTCGTCGTTGTAGTCGATCTCGTACACGCGCTTGCCCTCGGGGTCGTTGAGGTAGGCCCGGCTGCGGTCGACCTCGATGACCGGTCCGCCGGCCGCGTCGGCGTCCTTCAGCAGGGACTCGGTCTCGGCCGTCTGCTTGCCGGTGGCGATGTCGTAGCCGTGCAACGCGCCGTCGGACTGGAGGACGAGCAGCGGGGAGCCCTCGCCGGCGGTGTTGGCCGCGACGACGGGCCCTTCCGTCTCCACCCGGGTCCAGGCGCGCTCCCCGACGTCCAGGACCCACACGGCCCGGTCGCCGGCGGGGGCCGTGAGGGTGTCGCTGCCGGACCGGTACCGGAAGTCCGTGGCCCGTTCGTCCGCGGGCACGTCCTCGCCGTACGGGATCTTCTCGGCGGTGAACCCGCCGTCCGACGCGCGGACGAGCAGCGCTCCGTCGGCGCACCCGAGGACCACTCCGCGCCGGGTGACGGCGTCGCCCTGCGGCTGGGCGCACTCCGCGTCCGGCGACGCCACGCGCTCGCCCTCGCGGTCGTACACCACGACCTTCGTCCGGCCACCGTCGTCCGTGAGGGCGAGCAGGTGCTCCTCGTACGGGACGACGGCGCCCTCGTGCGTGCCGGGGAGCGTGCGGGGCGAGCCGACCTCGCCCTTGTCCAGTTCGGTCCGTTCGTACAGCTCGGTACGGCCGTCCTCGCCGGTCACGGCGGTCACGGCGGCGTCGCTGCGGACGTGTGTGCCCGGGCCTCCGGGGAACTGCCCGACCTCGCGTATCTCCGCGCTGTAGTAGTGCACGTGGTCGCCGTGGTCGACCATCCAGGCGCCCCCGTCGAGCACCTGCGTACCGCCCGGGGTGTGGAAGTAGCCGAACCGGCCGTCCGTGGTGAGTGCGGTGGCGTCCTCGACCGCCGGCACCTCGTGCACCTCGCCGGTGATCAGGTCGAGGACCCGGGTGTCACCCGTCCCGGGGTCGCCGAGCAGCAGCCGCGACTGCTGTTCGGCCGCCTCCTTGGCCCCCTCGACATAGCCGTGGGGGACGGCGGACGGGGAACTCGCCGACGGAGAGGCCGGCTTGTCGTCCTGGCCGGCGCAGCTCGTGGCGAGCAGCGCGGTGAGCACCAGCGCGGCCGGGCCCCGCAGCGGGATGTTCCTTCGGGCGGGCAAGAGGATCGCCTCCGTCTTTCTGTGGATCGATGTCAGTGGGTCGTCGGGACGGTGGCGGCGAGGTGCCGCGTACGGCGGTGGCGGAGGCCGGACACCAGGTGGGAGAGGAAGAACAGGCTCACCGCGAGGGCCGAGACGGTCGCCCCGGCCGCGGTGCTCAGGTGCCAGGACAGCAGCAGCCCGAGGAACGTCGAGACGGTGCCGAGGAGCGCGGCGAGGAGCATCACCCCACGCACGCTGCGCGCCCAGGGCAGGGCGGCCGCCGGCGGGGCGATGAGCAGGCCGAGCACCAGGAGCGTGCCCACGATGTGGAACGAGGCGACGATGGCCAGGGCCAGCAGGCCGAGCAGGACGGCGTGCGCCAGCCGGGGGCGCAGGCCGAGCGTGCGGGCCTTGCGCGGGTCGAACGCCAGGGCCAGGAAGGCCCGGTGACCGAGGACCGAGACGGCCAGCGCCAGCAGCAGCGCCCCCGCCAGCAGGGCCAGGTCCTGTTCGCGGACGGCCAGCACGTCACCGAAGAGGAACCCGGTCAGGTCCACGGCGAACGACTGTGAACGCGAGACGATGATGACGCCGAGCGAGAGCATCCCCACGAAGAGCAGACCGATCCCGGTGTCCTGGGACAGCCTCGGGGTGCGGCCCAGCGCGGTGACGCCGGCCGTCATGACGGCCGCACTCGCCACCGCCCCCACCAGCAGGTTGCCGCCGAACAGCGCGGCGATCGCGACACCGGGCAGCAGCCCGTGGGACATGGCGTCCCCCAGGAAGGCCATCCCCCTGAGCACCACCCAGGTACCGGCCAGCGCGCAGATCGCGGACACGAGAATTCCGCCCCAGAGGGCCCTCTGTACGAAGGTCACCTCGAAGGGGCCTGTCAACCACTCCATATGAGCACACTACAATGACAATCATGTTCAACGAAAAGGGGTCATCGTCCGCCGCCGTCCGCGACAGGGCGCCCCGCGTCCGCTTCTCGGGCCTGTGCGCCGGCTATCCGGGCCGCCCCGTCCTGCATCAACTCACCGCCGAGATACCGCCGTTGACCACGACGGCGCTGGTCGGTCCGAACGGGAGCGGCAAGTCGACCCTGCTCGGGGTCCTGGCCGGTGTGATCGACCCGACGTCGGGCGACCTCGAGTTCGGCGGGCCCCGGCCGCCGGCCTTCGTGCCGCAGCGCGGGGCCGTCGGTGACGCGCTGCCGCTGACGGTCCGGCAGACCGTGGAGATGGGGCGCTGGGGCGAGCGCGGACCGTGGCGCCGGCTGACCCGGCAGGACCGCGCGACGGTGGACACGGTGATGGAGCGGCTCGGCATCACCGGGCTCGCGGCCCGCCAGCTCGGCGAGCTGTCCGGCGGACAGCGCCAGCGCACCCTGATCGCCCAGGGGCTGGCCCAGGAGTCGGACCTGCTGCTCCTGGACGAGCCGACGACCGGACTCGACCCCGAGGCCAGGGAGCGCATCGCGACACTGCTCGGGGAACTGGTCGCCGACGGGGTGACCGTCGTCCAGGCGACGCACGACCTCGCGGCCGCGCGCTCGGCGGACACCTGTCTGCTGCTGCGCGAGGGGCGCCTGGTGGCACAGGGGCATCCCGAGCAGGTCCTCACCACGTCGACGCTCGCCCAGGTCTGGCAGCCGGCGTGAGGGCGGGGGGCACTCGTACATGAAAATGATTGTCGTATGCTGCTGCCGTACGACCGTCACCACCGAGAGGACCCCCCATGGCCGTGCCCAAGCGCAAGATGTCCCGCAGCAACACCCGTCACCGTCGCGCCCAGTGGAAGGCGAGCACGCCGACGCTCGTGACGATCACCGTGGACGGCGTGGACCACCGGGTGCCGCAGCACCTCGTCCCCGCCTACCGGCGCGGTCTGCTGCGCCCGGAGGACTGAACCGGATGCCGTCGCGACGCCTCCCCGTGACCGTGCTGTCGGGCTTCCTCGGCGCCGGCAAGACGACCCTCCTCAACCACGTCCTCACCAACCGTGAGGGGCTGCGCGTGGCGGTGATCGTCAACGACATGAGCGAGATCAACATCGACGCCGCCCTGGTGCGCGGCGGCCGGGCGGCCCTCTCCCGCACCGAGGAGCGCCTGGTGGAGATGGTTAACGGCTGTATCTGCTGCACACTCCGGGACGACCTGCTGGAGGAGGTCGACCGGCTCGCCCGGGACGGCCGCTTCGACTACCTGCTCATCGAGTCGAGCGGCATCTCCGAACCGATGCCGGTGGCCGCCACCTTCGCGTATCCCCGCGACGACGGCGCCGCGCTGGAGGACGTGGCCCGGCTCGACACCATGGTCACCGTCGTCGACGCGGCCAACTTCCTGACGGAGCTGGACGCCGGGGACGACCTCGCGGAGCGGGGGCTGGCCCCCTACGAGGACGACGAGCGCACCGTGAGCGACCTGCTGGTCGACCAGGTCGAGTTCGCCGACGTGCTGGTGCTCAACAAGCTGGACCTGGTCGACGACGGCGACGCCGACCGGTTGCGCGGAGCGCTGGCGCGGCTCAACCCGGGGGCCCGCATCGTTCCCGCGGTGCACGGGCGCGTCGACGCCCGCGACGTCCTGGAGACCGGGCGGTTCGACCCCGAGCGCGCGCAGCAGGCGCCCGGCTGGGTGCGGGAGCTGAACGGCGACCACGTGCCGGAGACCGAGGAGTACGGCATCTCCTCCCTGGTCTTCCGGTCCGCCGTGCCGTTCCACCCGGGGCGGCTCTGGGAGTTCGTGACCGACGACACCGGGGGCATGGGCAGCGGCCGGCACGGCCGGATCCTGCGGTCCAAGGGCTTCTTCACCCTCGCCGGTCGCGGCGGTGTGACCGGCCTGTGGTCGCAGGCCGGTTCCGTGGCCCGGTTCGAACCGTCCGGGGCGCGGGACGCCGACGCGCCCCACGCGCAGGAGCTGGTGTTCATCGGTGTCGGCCTGCGGGGGGACGGCCTGCGCGCGGCCCTGACCGGATGCCTCATGGCCGACGGGGAGCAGGTGCCCGCGACCGATCCCTTCCCCGACTGGGACACCGGCGAGGTCTGCGAGCTCGAGCACGCGCATCCATACGAGCCCGGACATGAGCACGGGTACGGCCATCAGGCGCTGACCGCGGTCGTCTGACGGGAATACGTCCGGGCCGGCGACGGGAGGCACGACCATGTACGGAACGTCCCGCGGCGAGTGGCGCGCGACCCCGCAACGCGCCGCCGTCCTGCGGGCCCTGCACCTCCACGACGGGTTCGTCTCGGCACAGACCCTGCACGCCGGGCTCCCGGCGGACGGGGTGCCGGTGGGGCTGACCACCGTCTACCGCACCCTCCGCATGCTGGAGGCTGCGGGGCACGTCGACGTGGTGCGCGACGGTGACGGTGAACGCCTCTACCGTCCCCGGCCGGCCGGCGGCCACCGTCACTACCTCCTGTGCCGGGAGTGCGACGTCAGCCTGGCGGTCGACGCCGAGGAGGTCGAACGGTGGGCTGCGCGGATCGCCCGGGACACCGGGTTCCACGCGGTCGCACACACCCTCGAACTGACGGGTGTGTGCGACGGGTGCCGGCCCGTGCGGACCGGTCGCCGACACTAGGTGGCGACGGTTTCGCCCAGGTGCCGGAGACCGTTCGCGGTGCCGCCCGGGCGCCCGCCGTCGTTCACCCGGCCGTCGTCGAACTGCGTGCGGTACAGCTCCGCGTACCGTCCGTCCGCCGCCAGCAGCTCCTCGTGCGTGCCGCGCTCCACGACGCGGCCCGCCTCGACCACCAGGATCAGGTCGGCAGCCCTGACCGTGGACAGACGGTGGGCGATCACCACCGCGGTGCGCCCTTGGAGGGCCTCCGCGAGCGCCTCCTGGACGGCGGCCTCGGAGGTGTTGTCCAGGTGGGCCGTGGCCTCGTCGAGGATGACGACGCGCTGCCGGGCCAGCAGCAGCCGGGCGATGGTCATCCGCTGGCGTTCACCGCCGGAGAGCCGGTAGCCGCGCTCCCCGACCACGGTGTCGAGGCCGTCCGGCAGGGACCGTACGAGGTCGCCGAGGCGGGCGCGGCCCAGGGCGTCCCAGAGGTCGTCGTCGGTGGCACCGGGGCGGGCGAGCAGCAGGTTGGCGCGGACCGTGTCGTGGAAGAGGTGCCCGTCCTGGGTGACCATGCCGAGCGTCCCGCGCAGTGAGGCGGTCGTCAGGTCCCGTACGTCGACGCCGCCGACGCGTACCGCGCCCGCGTCCGTGTCGTACAGCCGGGGCAGCAGCTGCGCGACGGTCGACTTGCCCGCGCCCGAGGAGCCGACCAGGGCGACGGTCTGTCCGGGTTCGGCGCGGAAGGAGACGCCGTGGAGGACCTCGGTGCCGCCCCTCGTGTCAAGGGATGCGACCTCTTCGAGGGAGGCCAGGGAGATCTTGTCCGCGGACGGGTAGCCGAAGCGGACGTCGTCGAACTCGACGGAGACCGGGCCGTCGGGCACCGTGCGGGCGTCCGGCTTCTCCTCGATCAGCGGCTTCAGGTCGAGCACCTCGAAGACGCGCTCGAAGCTCACCAGGGCGCTCATGATGTCCACGCGCGCCCCGGCGAGCGCGGTGAGCGGTGCGTAGAGGCGGGTCAGCAGCAGGGCGAGCGACACGACGGCGCCGGGTTCCAGGGCGCCGCGCAGGGCGAACCAGCCGCCGAGGCCGTAGACGAGGGCGAGCGCGAGGGCCGACACCAGGGTGAGGGCCGTGATGAACGCCTCCTGCGCCATCGCCGTACGCACCCCGATGTCCCGCACCCGCCGGGCCCGCTCCGCGAACTCGGCCGACTCCTCCTCCGGGCGTCCGAAGAGCTTCACCAGGGTGGCGCCGGGCGCCGAGAACCGCTCCGTCATCCGGGTGCCCATGGCTGCGTTCAGGTCCGCCGCCTCCCGCTGCAGCCCGGCCATGCGGCGGCCCATCCGGCGGGCGGGCACCACGAAGACCGGCAGCAGGACCAGCGCGAGCAGGGTGACCTGCCAGGACAGGGTGAGCATCACCACGAGCGTGAGCAGCAGCGTGACCAGGTTGCTCACCACTCCGGAGAGCGTGTTGCTGAACGCGCGCTGGGCGCCGATCACATCGTTGTTGAGACGGCTGACGAGCGCTCCCGTACGGGTGCGGGTGAAGAACGCGACCGGCATGCGCTGCACGTGGTCGAAGACGGCGGTCCGCAGATCGAGGATGAGGCCCTCGCCGAGCGTCGCCGACAGCCGGCGGCCGAGCAGGCCGAGTGCCGCCTCGGCGAGCGCGATGAGGGCGATCAGCACGGCGAGGCGTACGACGCGGCTCTCGTCGCCGCCCGCGACGATGGCGTCGACGACGTCGCCCGCGAGCACGGGTGTCGCGACGGCCAGCAGCGCGGTCACCACGCTCAACAGCACGAAGCGCGTGATGCGGCGGCGGTGGGGGCGGGCGAAGGCGGCGGTCCGGCGCAGGGTGGCACGGGCCAGTGGTCTGCGCTCGCGGGCGGTCATGACACTCTGCAACTGGGTCCAGGCGGTGGTCTCCATGCTCATGTGCCGGACGGTAGGACCTCAAGCAAAGTTGAGGTCAAGGGAGCGGCCCGGCCGGATCCTCCCCGGTGCCCGGCCCATGACCGGTTGCCGCAGGTCCGGCACCGAACAGCCGTACGCGTACGGCAGGATGAGCCCCACGCCCGATGTCGTACACACGTCCGGGCGCTTTCCTGCAGACCGGCATCCCTCAGGTGGCAAGGTGACGACACACCACATCCGGCCCGTGAGCCGTTCCCGGCGTGACCCGCGTTCCGCGGGAGGCGTCCGGTGAACCGGGACCTCACTCTCGACGACCTCGTCATGGCCTCGGTGGCCCTGGCGGCGGGCCTCCTCGCGGCGTTCCTGCTGCGCCTGCTGCTGCGCTGGCTGGGCCGGCACGCGTCGCGCACGCGGTGGACCGGCGACGACGTCGTCGTCGACGCGCTGCGCGCGCTGGTGCCGTGGTCCGCGGTGGCCGGCGGCGCGGCGGTCGCGGCGGCGGTGCTGCCGCTGACGCGCACGGTCGGCCGCCACGTCAACCAGACCCTGACCGTGCTGCTGATCCTGCTGGCGACGATCACCGCGGCCCGGGTGGTCGGCAATCTGGTGCGGACGGTCGCGCAGTCGCGGGCCGGGGTCGCGGGCTCGGTCACGATCTTCGTCAACATCACCCGGGTGATGGTCACGGCCATCGGCTGCCTCGTGGTGCTGCAGACCCTGGGCATCCCGATCGCCCCCATGGTCACCGCGCTGGGCGTCGGCGGTCTCGCGGTCGCCCTGGCCCTCCAGGACACCCTGGCCAACCTGTTCGCGGGCATCCACATCCTCGCCTCCAAGACGGTGCAGGTCGGTGACTACATCCGGCTGACCAGCGGCGAGGAGGGTTATGTCGAGGACATCAACTGGCGGCAGACCACGATCCGCTCGCTCTCCAACAACCTGGTGATCATCCCCAACGGGAAGCTCGCCGGTACCAACATGACCAACTACAACCGGCCCGAGCAGGAGATGACCCTCCTGGTGCAGGTCGGCGTCGGCTACGACAGTGACCTGGAGCACGTGGAACGGGTGACGAACGAGGTGGTGGCCGAGGTGATGACCGGGGTCGAGGGGGCGCTGCCGGAGCACGAGCCCGCCGTCCGCTTCCACACCTTCGGCGACTCGCGCATCGGCATGACGGTCATCCTCGGCGTCGGCGAGTTCGGCGACCAGTACCGGATCAAGCACGAGTTCATCAAGCGCCTGCACCGGCGCTACCGGGACGAGGGCATCCGCATCCCGGCGCCCACCCGGACCGTCGCCCTGCACCAGGGCGACAGCCTGCCGGTGATCCCGCACCAGCGGGAGGCGGACGGCGCGCCGCGGGTGCTCTGAGCGGCCGCGGGCCCCGCGCCGCGGCGGGCCGGAGGGGCCGGGGACGCCCCGGTCCTCCCCCTCGCGCGGAGTGCTCACTTTCACCGCCGGGCCCCTGTCGAGATGCGGTCGCCCACGAGATATCTTGATGTCGAGCAATGTTGCAGACGTGGAGCGGAGCACCCGGTGACTGACTCGACCATCATCTACACCCACACGGACGAGGCGCCCGCCCTGGCGACCTACTCGTTCCTGCCGGTGATCCAGGCGTACGCCGCGCAGGCCGGCGTGAACGTCGACACCCGTGACATCTCGCTGGCCGGGCGCATCATCGCCGTCTTCCCGGAGTACCTGAGCGAGGACCAGCGCATCCCGGACGCCCTCGCGGAGCTCGGCGAGCTCGCGAAGACGCCCGCCGCCAACATCATCAAGCTGCCGAACATCTCGGCGTCCATCCCGCAGCTCAAGGCCGCCGTCGCCGAGCTGCAGGGCCAGGGCTACGCGCTGCCGGCCTACCCGGACGACCCGAAGACCGACGAGGAGCGCGAGATCCGCGCCCGCTACGACAAGGTCAAGGGCTCCGCCGTCAACCCGGTGCTGCGCGAGGGCAACTCCGACCGCCGCGCCCCCGCCTCGGTGAAGAACTACGCCAAGGCCCACCCGCACCGCATGGGTGCCTGGACCGGCGAGTCGAAGACCAACGTCGCCACCATGGGCGGACACGACTTCCGCTCCACCGAGAAGTCCGTCGTCATCGACGAGGACGGCGCCCTGCGCATCGAGCTGGTCGCCGAGGACGGCACCACCACCGTGCTGCGCGAGTCGGTCCCGGTGCTCGCCGGTGAGGTCGTCGACGCCTCCGTGCTGCGGGTCGCCGCGCTGCGCGAGTTCCTGACCGCGCAGATCGCCCGTGCCAAGGAGGAGGGCATCCTCTACTCCGTGCACCTGAAGGCCACGATGATGAAGGTCTCCGACCCGATCGTCTTCGGCCACGTGGTGCGCGCCTTCTTCCCGAAGACGTTCGAGAAGTACGGCGAGAAGCTCGCCGCGGCCGGCCTCTCCCCGAACGACGGCCTGGGCGGCATCTACAAGGGCCTGGAGTCCCTGCCCGAGGGCGCCGAGATCAAGGCCTCCTTCGACGCCGAGCTCGCCGAGGGCCCGGAGCTGGCCATGGTCGACTCGGACAAGGGCATCACCAACCTGCACGTGCCCTCCGACGTCATCATCGACGCCTCGATGCCGGCCATGATCCGCACCTCCGGCCACATGTGGGGCCCGGACGGCCAGGAGCACGACGCGCTCGCCGTCATCCCGGACAGCAGCTACGCGGGCGTCTACCAGGCCGTGATCGAGGACTGCCGCGCCAACGGCGCCTTCGACCCCTCCACCATGGGCACCGTCCCGAACGTCGGCCTCATGGCGCAGAAGGCCGAGGAGTACGGCAGCCACGACAAGACCTTCGAGATCGCCACCGCCGGCACGGTCCGCCTGGTCGACCAGGCCGGCACCACCGTCCTGGAGCAGCCCGTCTCCGTCGGTGACATCTTCCGCGCCTGCCAGACCAAGGACGCGCCGATCAGGGACTGGGTGAAGCTCGCCGTCACCCGCGCCCGCGCCACCGGCGACCCGGCCGTGTTCTGGCTGGACGAGGAGCGCGCCCACGACGCCAACCTCATCGCCAAGGTGGAGCGGTACCTGCCGGAGCACGACACCGAGGGCCTGGACATCCGCGTCCTGAACCCGGTCGAGGCCACCAAGCTGTCGGTGGAGCGCATCCGCCGCGGCGAGAACACCATCTCCGTCACCGGCAACGTCCTGCGCGACTACCTGACCGACCTGTTCCCGATCCTGGAGCTGGGCACCAGCGCCAAGATGCTGTCGGTCGTCCCGCTGATGGCGGGCGGCGGCCTCTTCGAGACGGGCGCCGGCGGCTCCGCCCCGAAGCACGTCCAGCAGCTGGTCAAGGAGAACTACCTGCGTTGGGACTCCCTGGGTGAGTTCTTCGCCCTGGTGCCGTCCCTGGAGCAGTACGCGAAGGTCACGGGCAACCAGCGCGCCCAGGTCCTCGCCGACACCCTGGACCGCGCCACGGCGACCTTCCTGGAGGAGGACAAGTCCCCGACCCGTCGCGTCGGCGGCATCGACAACCGCGGCAGCCACTTCTACCTGTCCCTGTACTGGGCGCAGGAGCTGGCCCGGCAGACCGACGACGCGGAGCTGGCCAAGGCCTTCGCCCCGCTCGCCGAGACCCTCGCCGCCAACGAGCAGAAGATCGTCGAGGAGCTCGCCGCGGTGCAGGGCAGCCCGGCCGAGATCGGCGGCTACTACCAGCCCGACCCGGCCAAGGCCGCCGCGGCCATGCGCCCGTCGACGACCTGGAACGAGACGCTGGCCTCGCTCGCCTGATGCCCCGTCCACGGGCCGCGGGCCCGTGACGTACCTCGGCCGCCCCGTCCGGAACCCGTTCCGGACGGGGCGGCCGCTCGTCGTCCGGCTCTCGCGCCGGTACTTCCGGCCGGTGGCCGGCCCGCCGCGGCACGACAAAAGCCCCGTGGGTTCTCACCCACGGGGCTGATCGCTGTCGGGACGACAGGATTTGAACCTGCGACCCCTTGACCCCCAGTCAAGTGCGCTACCAAGCTGCGCCACGTCCCGATGCGCCGACGCGGTTCCCCGCGCGATCACGCACGTAAACCCTACCGTATCCGGTCGGCGGCTCCGTACACCCCGGACCCCGCGTGGCATGCGCACGCCGTGTCGGGGGTAGACCGGGGCACGGGACCGACGGCAGGGGGACAGGGCGGTGAGCAGCCGATGAGCGGGGAGACGTCCGCAGGGGCGGCGGAGGGCCTCGACGTGCGGCCCGCCGCCGGACACATCGGGGCCGAGATCCACGGCGTGGACCTGGCGGCCGGACCGACGGACGAGGTCGTCGCCGGGATCCGGGCGGCGCTGCTGCGCTGGAAGGTGGTGTTCCTCCGGGAGCAGAAGCTCGACCACGCCGGGCACATCGCGTTCGCCCGCCGCTTCGGGGAACCGGTCACGCTGCGGTCCCGGGGGTCCGCCTCCCCGGCCGGCTTCCCGGAGGTCGAGACGACGGCCGACCGGCTGGAGCTGGCGGGGAAGCACGGGATGTCGCACGCCGAGTGGCTGGAGCGGCGCCGCCACTCCACGCTGCGCGGCTGGCACGCGGACCACACCGCGCGGATCGATCCGCCGGCCCTGACGATCCTGCGCGCCGAGCGTGTGCCGCCGTACGGCGGGGACACCACCTGGGCCAATCTGGCGGCGGCGTACGCGGGGCTCTCCGAGCCGGTACGGCGGTTCGCCGACGGGCTGCGCGCCGAACACCGGCTCGGCGTCGGCTACCTCCCGCGCTCCGGGCCCGACGCGTACACGCGGCACCTCCAGGACCATCAGGTGGCCTCGGCGCACCCGGTGGTGCGGGTGCACCCGGAGAGCGGCGAACGCGCCCTGTACGTCAACCCGTACTACGTGGAGAACATCATCGGGGTCTCCCGGGCGGAGAACCGGCTGCTGCTGGAGATGTTCGTGGAGCAGGTGACCCGGCCCGAGTACACGGTCCGCTTCCGCTGGGAGCCCGGCAGCGTGGCGCTCTGGGACAACCGCACCACGATCCACCTGGCTCCGAGCGACACCGCCCACCTGGACCACCCGCGCATCATGCACCGCGTCATGACGGCCGGGGAGGTCCCGGTGGGCGTGGACGGGGCGCCCTCGGAGCCGATCGCCGGGTCACCCCTGCACCGGCCCGCGCAGGGGTGACCCCGCCCCGTCGGACGGGTCAGGCGTGGGGGTCGAAGGTGACGCCCGCGGGCTTGGCCTTCGCCAGGTGGGAGGCGAAGCTGCCGTCCTTCAGGCCGAAGGTGGCGCTGCCGAAGTCGTGCGCGACCAGCTTGTCGCGCAGGCCGGCGGGGTAGCCGTTCCAGCCGACCAGCGCGGGGTACTGCCAGGTGCCCCGGTGGTTCTCCGGGGGCTCGTCGTTGTTGTTGGCGGGGCGGAAGCAGTGCGTGCTGATGCCGTCCTTGTGGTAGACGACCTTGGCGTGGGTGCCGTCCCAGCGGATCTGGTCCCGGTGGTGGATGTCGAAGTTCCCGTGGGCCGAAGTGGCCACGTACTGGGCCTGGTTGTTCTGCACCCAGACCACGACGTGCTCCCAGTCGTGGCGGTGCCCGCCGAGGCTGCTGCCGGGCAGGGCCTGGTCCTTCTCGAAGTACAGGCCGTAGATGACGGCGCACCAGCCGTTGTTGCACTTGGAACGGGAGTAGCTGTTGGTGTTGGCGAGGTCCTCGGCGTCGCGGCACTGGCCGTTGAGGGCGCCGGTGGGGTTGAGGCCGGCGTTGACGGTGCCGTCGGATCCTATGGCGGCCGTGGAGTAACAGCCGTCCGTGTCGTAGTCGAAGGCCGGCTGGAACGTCCGCTCCAGCGCTTCGGCGTTGGCCGGCAGCGCCGGGGGCGTGGCCGCGAGGGCGCTGCCGGGGAAGGCGAGCACCAGCGCGGCGGCGCCGGCGAGGGTGAGGGTGGCTCTGCGGATCCGCGAGCTCGACGTCACTGCGTCCTCCTGATCGACCGGTGGGGCGGCACACAAGCGGAACTGGACATGTCATGTTGACATGCCCGGGTCAGCGTCAGGGTCATTATGGGAGAACAGCGTCGACGTGGCCGGCAGCTACGGGTGTCACAGCGATGAATGATCAACGAACAGCGGAACCGCGGCGGTCCGCGGGTGCGCACGGGCCCGCTCCGCCCGGCGCGGGCCGGCGGGGGGCCCTACGGCGAGCTCGTCACGCTCAGGCAGCCGAGCGGGGGCCGAGCGGGCGCGCCGTCGGCGCCGCACCCTCGTACGCCGCCTCCAGGAGGACCTGTACGTCCTGCACGGTGACCCGCCGGGGGTTCGGATAGGACTCCCCCGTGGCCCGCGCCGCGACGGCCGCCACCTCGCGTTCGTGCAGGCCGAGTTCGGCGAGGGAGCGGGGGCCGTCGAGACGGGCGGCCAGGTCCCACAGGGAGCGGGCCGGGTCGCCGGCGTCCAGGGCGCGTCCCAGGAGGCCGATCGCCGCGGGGGCGGCGGGCGCGTTGTACGCGAGGACGTACGGCAGGACCACGAGGTGCGTCTCGGCGTACGGCAGACCGAAGCCGTCGCCCAGGACGTGGCACAGCTGGTGGTGCAGGCCCGTGGTGGTGATCCCGAGGGCGGCCCCGCACAGCCAGGCCCCGTACAGGGCCAGCCCGCGCGCGTCCCCGTCGTCCGGGTCGTCCGCCAGCGCCGGGAGGGCGCGGGTCATGGCCCGTGCGCCCTCCTCGGCCATCAGCCGGGCCGGCGGAGAGGTGTCCGGCGCGTAGAGAGCCTCGGCCGCGTGGGCGACCGCGTGGACACCGCTGGCCGCGGTCAGGCCGGCGGGCAGCGAGAGGGTGAGGTCGGGGTCGTACACGACGCTGCGCGGGAGGACCGACGGGGCGCGGCCGGTGCGCTCGACGCCGTGCTGGGCGAGGTCCCAGACGGGTGTCATCTCGGAGCCCGCGTACGTGGTCGGCACGGCGATGAGCGGCAGTCCGGTGCGGAGCGCGACCGCCTTGCCCAGCCCGATCGCGGAGCCCCCGCCGACGGCCACGCAGCCGTCGGCGCCCGCGGCACGCGCCACGTCCACGGCCCGGGCCGCCACCTCCGCGGTCACCCTCGCCCGGGCCACCGCCAGCAGTCCGGCGCAGGCCCCGTCGAGGGCGTCCGCGACGGTCCGGGCGACCCCCTCGCCACGCGGCCCGCTCAGCACCAGCAGACGGCGCAGCCCGAGCCGCCCGGCCTCGCCCGGCGTCGCGGTCACCGAGGCGCCGGGACGGAAGACGATCCGTGCGGGCCGGGTCTCGTACACGAACTCCGCCATGCGGTGCATGGAGCTTGGGTCGATGTTCACGACAACCGCCTCACCGGTGTCGCCGGCCTGAGGTCTGCCGTACTGTCGATGGCCCGGACACCTCCGGTACCGGGTACCTCGCTCGACCCCTCCCACTCGCAGCTCGCGTGGCCGGTATACCGGCCACGACCAGCTCAGGTCGCGTCGAAGCCGCCCGGCACGACCGCCGACATATGTGCTCCGCGTCAGGACGACGGGGCTGCACACGCGTGACCACTCGGGCACCCGCCGGGGCCCGGAAGGCGCCGCGGGATGTGGTGATGGGGGCCCGGACGGTCGAGCTGAGCCGGTCGGGGCTGCGGGTGCCGGCGATCGCTGCGGAGCTGGGCTGCAGCCGGAAGACGGTCCGGTGCCGGCTGCACTGCTTCAGCCACTCGGGTCTGCGGAGGCTGGATGCCCTGACAGCCACGGTCCGGGCCGAGGCACAGTCGGAGGATGCGGCCTTCGCCCCGGCCTGGCGGTCACGATGACCGCACCCTCCCGCAACAGCGCCTTCTACCAGCGGTAATGCATCTGCTGGAGCGGGCCGATCCGCGCAGGGATCTCTGGGTCGGGGTACACATCGGCTGTCGTCACGTCAGGGGTTTCGAAAACCTCGCGCGAAGCCTTACACATCTCCCTGCAGGGCGGGCACTCGGATGGGCGGTAAACCGCACAACAACCCGCTCGAAACGAGAGTGTCGGGATAACACGCTTCGCAAGTACACGAGTCCGGCATCACATTGACAGTTGCGATCAGAGATCATACGCTCACAGTCGAACAGCGGTCAGATCACGCCATCCAGCGGAAAGAACTCGCGGTATCCGAAGCAGATTGACCCGACTCGCTCCCAGCTCCAACTCTGCCACCCGCACCCCTCCGAACGTGGCCTTTCCCACTTATCGCGGGTGGTCATTCGGAGATGCTCAAAACACATCCGAGCCGTTTAGGGAGACATTGGCCGCATGAAGGGCATCATCCTGGCCGGGGGCAGCGGTACCCGGCTTTATCCCTTAACGTATGCCGTGTCGAAGCAGATACTCCCGGTGTACAACAAACCCTTGATCTACTATCCCCTCTCGGCGCTCATGCTGGGCAGGATACAAGATATTCTCGTCATTTCCTCACCGCGACATCTGGGCACGTTCCGCGATCTGCTCGGCGACGGCAGTCAACTCGGCCTGAACATAGAATACGCCGAGCAGGCGGACCCGAACGGAATTGCCGAGGCATTCGTCATCGGTGCCAGATTCATCGACAATGACGCCGTGACCCTCATCCTCGGCGACAACATCTTCCACGGTCCCGGGCTCGGCAGAATGATCCAGGCCGAGACGCGCAACGTCGACGGCTGCGTGCTCTTCGGCTATTCGGTCGGGGACCCCGAGCGCTACGGCATCGGCGAGGTGGATGCCGACGGGCAGCTCGTCTCCCTGGAGGAGAAGCCCGCCTCTCCCCGGTCCAACCTGGCCATCACCGGTCTGTACGTGTACGGCAACGACGTCGTGGACGTGGCCAAGAACATCCGGCCCTCGCACCGCGGCGAGCTGGAGATCACCGATGTGAACCGCGTCTACCTGGAACAGGGCAGGGCCAGGATGGTCAACCTGGGGCGAGGGTACGCCTGGCTGGACACCGGCACCCATGACTCCCTCCTCCAGGCATCGCAGTTCGTGCAGACGCTGGAGCAGCGTCAGGGCGTACGCATAGCGTGCCTGGAGGAGATCGCTTTCCGTATGGGCTTCATTGACGCCACGGCCTGTTACAACCTGGGCAGTCAACTGGGGAAAACGGATTACGGAAAATACCTGATGGAGATCTCCCGACAAGGCTGAAAGGCGTCCAGTGCGCATAGTTGTCACCGGTGGTGCCGGCTTCATAGGCTCGAACTTCGTCCGGCACGCGGTGCAGGGTGAATATCCGGCCCTCGCGGGGGCCGATGTGACGGTGGTCGACAAGCTCACCTACGCGGGCAGGAAAGAAAACCTCACCGCGGTCCTCGACACTCCCTCGCTGCGTTTCGTGGAGGGTGACATCTGCGACGCCCCCTCGATGAGTGACGTACTGCGTGACGTCGATCTCGTCGTGCATTTCGCCGCCGAGTCGCACGTCGACCGCTCCATTTCCGGGGCCGAGGAGTTCGTGCGGACCAATGTGCTCGGGACGCAGACGCTCCTGACCGCCGCCCTCGAGGCGGGCGTGGGCAAATTCGTCCACGTCTCGACCGATGAGGTGTACGGCTCGCTCGACGCCGAGGGAACACCTTGGACGGAAGAGGAGCCCCTCTCCCCCAACTCCCCTTATGCGGCGTCGAAGGCATCCTCCGACCTGATGGCCCTCGCCTTTCACCGGACACACGGACTGCCGGTCTGTGTCACCCGCGGGTCCAACACCTATGGCGCGTACCAGTATCCGGAAAAGATAATCCCGCTGTTCGTCTCCCGTCTGCTGGCCGACCGCACAGTGCCGCTCTACGGGGACGGCGCGAACGTACGGGACTGGCTGCACGTCGACGACCACTGCCGGGGCATCGCGCTGGTGGCCGCGGGCGGAGAGCCCGGTGAGGTCTACAACGTCGGCGGCGGCACGGAGCTGACCAACCGCGCGCTGACCGAGCGACTGCTCGAACTGCTCGGCAAGGACGCGTCGATGGTGGAGCGGGTGGCCGACCGCAAGGGCCACGACCGGCGGTACGCCATGGACATCTCCAAGATCTCCGGCACCCTGGGCTACAAGCCGGCGGTGCCGTTCGACGACGGGCTCGCGGCGACGGTCGACTGGTACCGGCAGCACCACGGCCTGTGGGCGGACGGCGCGTAACGAATCCGCCCCCAGGCCCGGACGGTGCCGGGCCACCGCGTCGCCGCTGTGGCCCGGCACCGTCTTCGTATGCGCGACGCCCGTCAGTTCTGCGCGGGCGTCCGCGGGGTGACACCGGTGCCCGTGACCTCCACCAGGCTGTCGTACGGCGGGAGTTCACCGCCGTTGCCCGTGATCAGCCAGCAGGTGCGGCCCCGCGTGAGCTCCGCGAGCAGCTCGGCGAGGCGCGCGTCGGCGACGAACGGGTCCGTCCCCGCGGTCGCGTCCACGACCACCAGCGACGGGTCGTTCCGCAGCGCCCGCAGCAGCGCGAGCCGCCAGCGGTCCCCCTCGGACAGCGCCGCCTCCTCCGCCACCGCGGCCCGCAGCCGGTCGAGCGCCTCGCGCACGCCGGGACGCTCCGCCGACTCCTCGGGGAAGGAGCCGAGTACCAGGGCCGCCTCCTCGTGGGTGAGCCCGAGCGCCTGCGGGGAGACCCTGGCGATGTGCCCCTCGA
This sequence comes from Streptomyces sp. CRN 30, assembly GCF_034105845.1. NCBI lineage: Bacteria > Bacillati > Actinomycetota > Actinomycetes > Kitasatosporales > Streptomycetaceae > Streptomyces > Streptomyces sp. CRN 30. The sequence goes on from NZ_JAVRHI010000432.1 coordinate 22,578, forward strand.
CCGCGGACGGGGCGAGGGTGGTGACGTCCGTGCCGCCGATGCGCACCTGCCCGTGGGTCGGGGTGACATCGCCGGTCAGCAGGTCGCCGAGGAGCAGCCGGGTGCCGTCGGGGGTGCCGACGAGCGCCGTGGTGGTGCCGTCCGCGGTCTCGAACGAGACCCCGTCCAGCACCGTGGTGCCCTCGACCGCGAGGCCCACGCCGTCGAAGACGACGTCGGCGCGGCCGGGCCAGTCGGCGCCGGGCCTCTCGGCCCGCGCGTCCTCCTCGTGGGTGCCGAGGAGCTTGCCGATGCCGGCCATCACCTCGCGGGCGTTCATGATGGTGCTCGTCAGCAGGACGGCCTCCATCATGGGCCGGTACGTGAGCACCGCCAGGACGATCAGCGCGACGCCCTCGGTCCCCGAGAGACCGTCGCCGGAGGCCAGCGCGGCCGTCACGCCGACGGCGGCGCAGGAGGCGAGTTCGACCACGCGCCACAGCAGCACCTCGCCGGTGGCGGGCAGCACATGGCCGCCGGAGTGCGGCTCACCGTGCTGTCCGTAGCTCCGCCGCAGCCACTCCGCACCGTCCGGTTCCTCGCGCCGGACGAGCAGCCTGGCCACGAGGAGGGAGCACAGCGCGAGGACGACCAGACCCACGGCCAGCGTCAGTGCGACGCGCACGTCGAAGAAGGCACTGATGACGATCACCGTCAGCGGGGTGGCGACGGCCGCGACCGCCGGGCGCAGCACGTGGGCGGGCAGGCCCATCAGGACCACGACCGCGGTGCCGTCGAGCGCGGCGAGCCGGTCGGAGTGGCCCGCGTCGAGCTTCCGGTTGGGCAGCTTCTGCGTGCGCTCGGCGACCGCCCTGTGCAGGGTGGTCACCAGCTCGGCGCCCAGGTCGTTGCCCATCGGCACGCTGCGGTGGTGGAGCACCCCGTACACCACACCGACGGCGGCCATGACGCCGATCCACGTCCAGGGCACCGCCGCACCCGGCGTGAGCAGGTCCTCGGTGACCGGCACCACCAAGGCGAAGGCGATGCCCTGGATCACGGAGCCGACCAGCAGGAACAGGCACAGCGACCGCAGCGCCCGCTTCCCCGTGGCCTGCAGGAAGAGAGCGAGTACGGGCCTCATCGGGACACCTCCTGGGACAGGGCCGCGGAGCCCGTGGCGCGCCACGCGTCCCCGGCCGGGTCGAACAGCCCGGCGTACGGTCCGCCGGGTTGCGCCAGCTCCTCGTGGGTGCCGGACGCGACCACCTTTCCGGCCCCGCTCACCACGATCCGGCCGTCGGCGACCACCGGGGAACCGGTGGCGACGACGACCACACAGGCCCGCTCCCGGAACTCGGCGACCGCGGCCCGCAGGGTGTCCGGGTCGCCGGAGAAGGCGCGCTGGTCGAGCAGGACGACATCGCGGTCGGCGGCGAGCAGCCGGGCGAGCGCGAGCCGTTGGATCTCCGGGTAGGACTGCGGGGCCTCGGTGCCCACGACCGCGTCGTAGCCGCGCGGCAGCGCGGCGATCGACTCGTGGCAGCCGGCGGCGCGCGCGGCCCGCTCGGCCTCCTTGGTGTCGCCGTCGGTCCGGTCGGCGGTGATGTACGCGCCGATCGCGCCGATGACGACCGCGGGGTCGGCCTCGATCGCGGCGAACCGCTCCTCGGGGGTCTCCGCGGTGATCCGGTCGACGATCGCGTCGGCGTCCGCGTCGGTGGCGGCGACGACGGTCAGCACGCCCTGCTCGGGCAGTTCGATGGCGGGGCCCGGGTCCTCCTCCGGCTCCGCCTCCGCCTCTGTCTCCTTGTCCGCGTCCGCCTTCTCGGTGCCCCTCTTGGCGTCCGCCTTCGGCTTCGCGTCGCCGGGCCCTGCCGGTGCGCTCCCCGCGAACTGGGTCAGACGCGCCGCGGCCTTCTTGCCCTCGCCCACTTCCTCCAGGAAGTAGGTGATGGCCAGCAGGGGCGCGGCAAGTCCCGCACCGAGCAGCAGGAACGGCACCAGGTCGGCGGGCGTCAGCGAGTCCGAGCGGATCAGCAGCGCGCCTCCGCACAGCACGAAGACGAGCACGGTCAGCGGCGAGAAGGCGATCTCCGCGAGGGCACGGCCGCCGAGCAGCGAGCCGATGCGTACGCGGAAGAACTCGCTGAACTCGTCGGTGACGTCGGCCAGGCGGCGGGCCGAGGTCCGGGTGGCCTCGGCCGTGTCGGTCCGGGTGCCGACCGGGTTGACGCGCCGCGGCAGGGTGAGGGTGGGCCGCACGGCGTCGATGACGCCGATGCTGGCCGCGTAGTCGGTCGCCATCTCCTTGAAGAAGCGGGCGGAGATGAATCCGAAGACGGCGAAGCCCAGGAGGATCGGCGCCAGCGTGATGAGCGCCATCAGCCAGTCGATCCAGAACAGGTAGCCGATCGACAGGACGAACACCGAGACGGCCGAGAAGAGTTCCGAGCCGGCCCGGCCGACCATCACGCCCATCGAGTGGATGTCACGGCCCAGGGTGGTGCCGTGTTCCTTCCAGGCGGCGTACAGCGGGCGGGCCGCGCGGGCGCCGCGCAGCCTGCCGCTGACCGCGAGGAGCAGGGCGTGCTGGGTGCGCACCCCCGCCTCCTTGCTCAGGACGCGGCCCGCCAGCTGGGCCGCGAACCCGACGACCGCCGCGGCGGCGACCACGAGGACGAGCCGGCCGATCCGGCCGCCGTCGGGATCGCTGTCGAGCAGTTCCCTGCACACCTCGATGACGGCGATGACGGGGCCGACCGTGGCCACCGCCCCGACCGCTTCCAGGACGAGCGCCGTACGGGCGCGCCAGGCGATTCCGGTGGGTGCGCTCACCGCTTCGTGACCAGGTAGTCGCCGAGGACCAGGTAGTCGATGTCGGTGCCGAGGAAGCACTCGACCGCGTCCTTGGGGGAGTTGACGACCGGCTCGCCCGCGACGTTGAAAGAGGTGTTGACCAGACACGGCACGTCGGTGCGCGCGGTGAACTCGCGCAGCAGCTCGGCCAGTCGGGGGTTGCTGTCGTCCGTCACGGTCTGGATGCGCGAGGTGGCGTCGACGTGCGTGGCGGCCGCGATGGTCCGCGTGTACTCGGGCTTCACCGGGAACACGAAGGTCATGTACGGCGAACGCTCCTTCTTGCCCATCTCGAAGACCTCGGGCGCGTTCTCCTCGAGGACGATCGGGGCGAACGGGCGGAACGGCTCGCGGTGCTTGACGCGGGTGTTGATGACGTCCTTCATGTCCGCGTGGGAGGGGTTGGCCAGGATGGAGCGGTTGCCCAGCGCGCGCGGGCCGTACTCGGTGCGGCCCTGGAACCAGCCGATGACGGTCCTGCCGCTGAGCAGCTCGGCGGTCTTCGCGACGATCGCGCCGTCGGCGTGCTCCTCCCAGGTCACGCGGTCGGTGTAACCGTCCAGGGTGCCGAGGATCTGCTCGGCGGTGAACTCCGGGCCGAGGTAGGGCGTTCTCACGGGCACGAGCGGGACGTTCTTCTCGCGGACGACGTGGGCAGCCGCGCCGATGGAGACACCCGGGTCGCTGGCTCCGAAACTGACCTCGACGCGCTCGAACGGCAGGTCCTCCAGGAGCTTGGTGTTGTTGACGCAGTTGAGCGCCACACCGCCCTCGTAGATGAGGTTGCGCAGGTCGGTGACGTCGGCGAGGGCACGCAGCTGGTGTGCGGTGACCACTTCGAGGGCCTGCTGGGCGGCGCTCGCGACCCGGACCTGGAACTCGAACTCGGCGCGGTTGTCGTCGTTGCCGCCGAAGATCTCGTCGAAGAGGCCGAGGTAGGCGCGCGGGCCGCGCGGGTCGCCCGCCAGGGCGAGCGAGTAGCGCCCGGGACCGTCGAAGGTGATGACGTGGTTCAGGAGCGGGTTGTCCTCCTGCGCCGGCGGCTCGCCGAACCCGCCGAGGCCCATGACCTTGTACTCGTCGTTGTTCGGGGTGAATCCGAGGTACCGCGTGATCTCGGCGAAGAGCTGGGCGATCGAGTTGGCGGCGTCGATCGTGAACTGCTCGAAGACCTTCACCTCGCCGTCGCGGACTTCGCCCATGATGGCGCTGTCCGCCTCGCCCTGGCCGTCGCTGATGATGAAGGCGGCGTCCTCGAAGCCGGCGAAGGTGCGGCCGCAGGCGAGGTGCGCCCGGTGGTGCGGCACGGTGATGAGCTTGTCCTCGGCCAGCTCGTGCCCGGTGTTGCGGGCGAAGTCCTCGAGGATCGCGGTCTTGCCGAGCATGCCGGTGTAGAGCTCGCCGATGCCGGAGATGGCCTGGAACTTGTACTCGGGGGGTATGGGCGCACCGGCGATCTTGGAGATGGAGGCGTCGGCGAACTCCGGGGTGAACCGCCAGCCGAAGGCGTAGTAATCGACGTCGGCGAAGTCGAGCCCCGCCTGGTCGAGGACCCAGCGCATGGCGTTGATGGGGAAGGCGGTGGTCTTCTTGTGCCGGTTCATGCGCTCTTCCTCGACGGCGGCGACCAGCTTGCCGTCGATGAACAGCGACGCGGCCGCGTCGTGACCGAGGAAGCTGTGCCGATCGACGCTGTCCTGCGTATAGCCGTAGAGCTTGCCGAAGAGCTCGACGGCGCGGGAGAAGCCGTTGTAACCGAGAACTATCACTGCACTGTCTCCTCTGGAGCACGGATCACTGTGAGCCGCGGGGTCGTTGTCGTGCTGTGGCCGGTGGATACGGCCGGGAAAAACGAGGGAGGGGAACGGACTGCCGAGTGCTGTCGGGTGGTTCAGATGTCCTGCTCCGCGAGCCAGCCGCGGATCGCGGCGGTGGTCACGGCGATGTTCTCCTCCATGAGCGTGAAGTGGTCGCCGGGTGTGGTGACCAGCGTGTGCGGAAGGGACCAGGAGGCCCGCCAGCCGTCGTCGTCGAAGCCGTCGGCCTGGTACTGCAGGGGGTCCTCGGCGCGCAGGAAGAGCGTCGGAGCCTTGGTCGGCGCGATCGCGCACTCGGCCATCAGCGTGTGGTAGTGACCCATCGCACTGAGGCGTACGCCACTCAACGCGTCGCTGCCGAACAGGTGTTCGCGGGCGAAGAGACCCTCCATCATGGCCCGGCTGAGGTCGGCGGAGAACTCCGTGCCGGCCTGGAAGGTGTCCAGGACGACGGTGCCCGAGGGGGCGAGCCCCTCCTGCTCCGCGCGCACGGCCAGCGCGTGACCGATCAGCCCTCCCGCGGAGTGCCCGAGGAGCACGAACGGCCGCGAGCCCACCGCCGAGCGCAGCGCCTCGACCTGGAGGTCGAGGAACGCCCCGAACGACTCAGGCACCAACTCCCCTTCTGCGAAGCCCGGGTTGACCAGGACCATCACATCACGTTCGCCCTGGATCTGCTGGGCGAGCCCCACGTACTGGAGGGGTCCCGCGGTCGCCGTGATGGCCGGCACGCAGACGAGGGCCGCCCGGTCCTCGTCGCCCCTGGCGAGACGGATGGGCTCCTGGACGTGCTCCGCCGCGGCCTCGGAGCCGAAGGAGGCCCGCAGCCTGCCCGCGGCCTGGATGAGGTCCATGCCGGTCGAGCCCGCCCTGCCGAGGGCGTAGGACTGGCGGTAGAGGGCCTCCAGGCTGTCGAACGCCGAGGCGGGGGCGGTGCCGGCCGCGCCGGTGGTGACCGCGTCGCCCGGCTCGGGCGCGGTGCCGACGCGGTCGACCAGGTACGCGGCCAGGAGTGCCGTGGTCGGGTGCTCGAACAGCGTGGCGGCGGCGAGTTCGAGGCGCAGCAGGGAGCCGAGCCTTGCGCGCAAGTCGATGCCCGCCATCGAGTCGACGCCCAGGTCGAGGAACTCGGCGTCCACATCGATGACTTCGGCGTCGCCGTGCCCGAGGACCGCGGCGAGCTCGGTGCGGACGAGGTCCTCGACGAGCCGGGTCCGCTTGCCGGGGTCGGTGGCGAGGACCCGCGCGACGGCGTCCTGCCCCGACCGGGCGGCGGGCCGCCGGCCGGGCGTCTGCGAAGTGGGGGCATCGGCGTCCTGGCCGCGCCGGAAGCCGGCGGTGGGCACCGCCCGCAGCGTCAGCCTGCGGGCCTCGGCGACCGGCCGTCCGGTGGTGTCGGCCAGGTGCAGGCCGAGCGTGCCGTCCCCGGCGTCGGACAGCCGTACGCGAAGGGTCGTGATGGCCGTGGCGTCCAGGACCCGTACCCCGTCCCAGGCGGCGGACAGCCATGCCTGCGCGCCGCCCGTGTCCGCGTCCGCGGGCCGCTCGGCGGTGTGCGCGTGCAGCGCGGCGTCGAGCAGGGCCGGGTGCAGGCCGCCGAAGCCGTGCCCCGCGGCGGCGGCCTCGTCGGGCAGCGTCACCTCCGCGAGGATCTCGGTACCGCTGCGCCAGGCGGCGCGCAGACCGCGGAAGGCGGGCCCGTGGACGTGGCCGCGCTCCTCCGACGCGGCGTAGAGGGCCGCCGGTTCGAGAGCCTCCGCTCCGGGCGGCGGCCAGGCGCCGGACAGGGCACGGAACACCGAGGTGTCCACGGGGCCCTTCGGGACCGGCGCGACGACGGCGCGGGCGTGGCGGGTCCACTCCCCCGCCTCCTCGCCGGCCGCGGGCTCGGTCCTGGAGTGCACCGTCAGGGTGCGCCGGCCCGCCTCGTCCGCCGCGCCGACCTGCACCTGGACGTGCACGGCGGCGTGCGCGTCGAGCACCAGCGGCGCCTCCAGGGCGAGTTCGGCCACCAGGGCGCAGCCGAGCCTGCCTCCCGCGTACAGCGCCCAGTCGAGCAGGACGGTGCCGGGCAGCACGACGGTGTCCGCGACCGCGTGGTCGGCGAGCCAGGGGTGGGTGGCTCGCGCGAGCCTGCCGGTGAGCAGGGCCGTGTCGCTCTCCGCGGGTTCGACCGCGCCGGCGAGCAGCGGGTGGTCGGCTGCCGTGAGCCCCACGGTGCCCGCGTCGCCCGCGGGCGCGGAGACGTCCAGCCAGTACCGCTGGTGCTGGAAGGCGTACGTGGGTACGTCGACGGGGCGCGCCGACGAATCGAGCAGGGCCGCCCAGTCGACGGCGGCGCCGCGCGCCCACAGTGCCGCAGCGGTCGGCAGCAGTGCGGGGTGCGCCCCGTGGCCCTGCCGCAGGGCGGCGGTGACCAGGACCTCGGGGCCGTCGGCCGCCGTGGCTTCCTCGACAGCGGCGGTCGTCTCCGGGGAGACGCCGGTGCCCAGTTCGACGACGGCCTGGACGCCGTCGCCGAACAGTGCCTTCAGCGCGGCGTCCGGCGCGACCGGCTCGCGCAGGGTGCGGGACCAGTGCGCGGCATCCAGGTCGTCGACGGCGAGGCGTGCCCCGGTGACGGCCGAGTACATCCGTACACGTCCTGCACGCGCGGTGACCCGGGCCGCCAGAGCCGTCAACTGCTCGCGCAAAGCCTCGATCTGCTCGGTGCGGTCCGTCTCGTCGCGCTCGTGCTCGGCGAGCAGGCGGCCCTGACCGGCGGCGAGCAGCGCGCCGTCGGTGAGGGACAGGAAACCGGCGGCGCAGGCCGCGGCGATCTCGCCGCCGCCGAAGCCGACGACGGCGGCCGGGGTGATGCCGGCGGCCGACCACACCTCGGCGAGCGACACCGAGACCGCCCACAGTGCGGGGCGGGCGACGGCCGGGTCGGCCGGCCCGGCGGGTTCGCCGCGCAGGACGTCGAGCAGGGCGAAGCCGGTGTGCGGGGCGAGGGCGGCTGCGCACTCGGCCATGGTGGAGGCGAACACCGGTGAGACGTCGAGAAGTTCGCGCGCCGCGTCCACCCATCCTTCGGCCCGGCCGGGGAAGACGAACGCGGCCTTGAGCGCGCCGCGGGCCACGCCGCGCACGGCGGCGCCACCGGGAACGTCCCCGGCCGCCAGGGTGTCGAGGGCCGCGGCGAAGCCTGTCGCGTCCTCGGCGAGGACGACGGCGCGGTGCTCGAAGGCGGTGCGCCCGGTGGCCAGCGCGACCGCCGTTCCCGCCAGGTCCACGTCCTGCGCCACGGCGTGCTCGCGCAGCCGTGCCGCCTGGGACCGCAGCGCGGCGGGCGACTTGGCGGAGAGGACCCACGGCAGCAGACCGGAAGCCGGCTCCCCGGCCTGCTGTCCTGCCGCGTCCCGAGGGGCCTGCTCCAGGATGACGTGGGCGTTCGTCCCGCTGATCCCGAAGGAGGACACACCCGCGCGGCGCGGTCCCTCGCCCGGCCACGCGACCTTCTCCGTCGCCAGCTCCACGGCGCCGGAAGCCCAGTCGACGTGGCCGCTCGGACGGTCCACGTGCAGCGTGGGCGGCACCACGCCGTGCCGCATCGCCATCACCATCTTGATGACACCGGCGACGCCCGCGGCGGCCTGCGTGTGGCCGATGTTGGACTTCACCGAACCCAGCAGCAGCGCACGGCCGCCGGGCCGTTCCTGGCCATAGGTGGCGAGCAGCGCCTGGGCCTCGATCGGGTCGCCGAGCGAGGTACCCGTACCGTGCGCCTCCACCACGTCGACATCGGAGGCGCCCACGCCCGCGTTCGCCAACGCGTCGCGGATGACTCGCTGTTGGGACGGGCCGTTGGGTGCCGTCATGCCGTTCGACGCGCCGTCCTGGTTCACCGCGGTGCCCCGCACCACGGCGAGGACGCGGTGGCCGTTGCGGCGGGCGTCGGAGAGGCGCTCCACCAGGAGCATTCCCGCGCCCTCGCCCCACGCGGTGCCGTCGGCGCCGTCGGCGAAGGCCTTGCACCGGCCGTCGGGGGCGAGGCCGCCCTGCTTGCCGAACTCCATGAACACGCCGGGGGTCGCCATGACGGCGACGCCGCCCGCGAGCGCCAGGTCGCACACGCCGCTGCGCAGCGCGGAGACGGCCATGTCCAGGGCGACGAGGGAGGAGGAGCAGGCCGTGTCGATCGTCACGGCCGGGCCCTCGAAGCCGAAGGTGTAGGCGATGCGGCCGGAGGCGACGCTACCCGCGGTGCCGTTGCTGAGATAGCCCGCGATCTCCTCGGGGATCTCCTGGAGCCGTGCCACGTAGTCGTGGTGCATCAGGCCCGCGTACACCCCGGTCCTGCTGCGCCGCAGGCTCGTCGGGTCGATGCCCGCGCGCTCGATGGCCTCCCAGGACGTCTCCAGGAGCAGCCGGTGCTGCGGGTCCATCGTGGTGGCCTCGCGCGGTGAGACGCCGAAGAATCCCGCGTCGAACTCGGCGGCGTCGTACAGGAACCCACTCTCGCGGACGTACGTCGATCCGGTGCGGCCGGGCTCGGGGTCGTAGAGCCGCTGGAGGTCCCAGCCGCGGTCGTCGGGGAAGCCGCCGATGCCCTCGCGGCCGCCGACGACCATGTCCCACAGTTCCTCGGGCGAACCGACGCCGCCGGGGTAGCGGCAGGCCATGCCGACGATGGCGATGGGGTCGTCGTCGGTGGCCCGCGCCGGCACGACGCGTGCGCCACGCTCGGCGGGACCTGCCAGCGCCTCGTCCAGGAAGCCGGCGAGCGCCTCGGGGCTCGGGTAGTCGAAGACGAGGGTGGTGGGCAGCTGCGTCCTGGTCAACTCGGCGAGGCGGTTGCGGAGTTCGACGGCGGTCAGCGAGTCGAAGCCGAGGGCGTCGAAGGACTGCCCGGGCTCGATGTCCTCGGGCGTGGTGTGGCCGAGGACGGTGGCGACGTACTCGCGCACCAGGTCCACGAGCGCGGCGGAGCGCTCCGCGTCCGACAGGCCGAGCAGCCGCTCGTGCCAGGCGGACGAGGCGGCCGCGGGGGCGGTCGCGGCACGGCGCGGGGCGGACCTGGCCAGGGAGCGCAGCAGCGCGGGCGGGTCGGCCTGGCCGCGCAGGTCCAGGCGTACGGGAACGGCGACCGGTGCGGTGAGCCGCAGCGCGGCGTCGAACAGGGCAAGGCCCTCGTCGGCGCTGAGGGCGCGCAGTCCGCCGCGGCTCAGCCTGCCCATGTCGGTGTCGCTGAGCGTGCCGGTCATGGCGCTGAGGTCGGCCCACAGGCCCCACGCGAGCGAGTGCGCGGGCAGCCCGGAGGCACGGCGGTGCCGGGCGAGGGCGTCCAGGAAGGTGTTGGCGGCCGCGTAGTTGGCCTGGCCCGGGGAGCCGAAGACGCCGGCGGCGGAGGAGAACAGGACGAACAGGTCGAGGTCCCGCTCCCGGGTGAGCTCGTGCAGGTGCCAGGCGGCGTCCGCCTTGGGCCGCAGTACGGTGTCCAGGCGCTCGGCGGTCTGCGCGGTGACCATGCCGTCGTCGAGGACGCCCGCGGCGTGCACCACGCCGCGCAGCTCGGGCAGGGAGTCGACGAGCTCGGCCAGCGCGTCCCGCAGCGAGACGTCGCAGACGGCGAGGCGCACCTCGGCGCCCGCCGCGCGCAGTTCCGCGACGAGTTCGGTGGCGCCCGGCGCCTCGGCGCCACGCCGTCCCGCGAGCACCAGGTCGCGTACGCCGTGGGCGGTGACGAGGTGACGGGCCACGGCGGAGCCGATGACGCCGGTGCCGCCGGTGACCAGGACGGTGCCCTGCCCTGCGTACGCGGCGGGAGCCTCGGCGTCGGGCGCGGCGCGCACCAGGCGCGGCACGAAGACGTCGCCGTCCCGCACCGCGATCTCGGTCTCCCGGTCGGCGAGCGCGGCGCGCACGGCGGGCCAGGGGATGTCGGCGGGCCCGGCGCCGGGTGCCAGGTCGAGCAGCGCGAACCGCTCGGGGTGCTCGGAGCGCGCCGAACGCACCAGGCCGTGCACGGCGGCCTGGGCCGGGTCGGCGCCTTCGCCGGGGTGCACCTCGACGGCGCCCCTGGTCAGGACGGTCAGCCGGGCCGGGGCGATGCCGTCGTGCGCCAGCCAGGCGTGGATGCGCTCCAGGGCGTGGCCCACGTGGGCCCGTAGCCCTGCGAGGGTGTCCGTGTCGCCGGTCGCCGTGCAGTCCAGGAGCACGGTGTCGCCGGTCGCCGTGCAGTCCAGGAGCACGGTGTCGCCGTCGGCGTCGGCGGCCAGTGCGTCGAGGGAGGTGTCCGGGCCCCAGACCTGCGGGGCCCCGCTCCCGGCGGCGTCCCGGGCCACCTCCTTCCTCGGCTCCCATGCCTCGGTGAACAGGGACTGCGCGACCACGGCGCGCCTCGGGCCCACGGGGGTCTCCGAGACGGGCCGCAGCACGAGTTCGTCGATGCCGACGACGGGGGTGCCGGTGGCGTCGGCGATCCGTACGCGTACGGCGGCGGTGCCCACGGTCGTCAGGCAGACGCGGACGGTGCGGGCGCCGCTCGCCCACAGCCGCACGCCGGACCAGGCGAACGGCAGCCGCGAGGTGTTCTCGGCGTCGTCGGCCACGCCGCCGAGGCCGATGCCGTGCAGGGCGGCGTCGAGCAGGGCCGGGTGGACGCCGAATCCTGCGACGTCGTCCGCCGCGCCCTCGGGCAGCTCCACGTCGGCGAGGAAGTCGCCGCCGCGCCGCCAGGCCTTGCGCAGCCCCTGGAAGGTGGGGCCGTAGGCGTAGCCCTGCTCGGCGAGGGCGGGGTAGAAGTCGTCGAGCTCCACCGGGACCGCGCCGCGGGGCGGCCACACCGCGCCCGTGACCGACCCGAAGCCGTCGGCCTCGGGGCCCTGGTCCACGGGGGCGACGACACCCTGGGCGTGCCGGACCCACTCGGTCCCGACGCCGCCCGTCCCGTCGTCGGACGGTTCGATGCGCGAGTGCACGACGACGTGGCGGTGGCCCTGGTCGTCGGCGGGGCCCACGCCGACCTGGATCTGCACGGCGTCCTCGGGGGCGAGGACGAGCGGGGTCTCCAGGGTGAGGTCGCGGATCCGGCCACAGCCCACGCTCTGCCCCGCGCGCAGGGCGAGTTCGACGAAGGCGGTGCCCGGCAGGAGCACGGCGCCCACGACGGCGTGGTCGGCGAGCCAGGGGTGGGTGGTGAGCGAGAGGCGGCCTGTGAGCACGGAGCCGCCCGCGGAGCTGCCGTCGGCGACGCTGACGGCGGCGCCGAGCAGCGGGTGGTCGAGCCCGGCGAGCCCGGCACCGCTCACGTCGCCCGCGCGGCGCGGCGAGACACGGGGCCAGAAGCGCTGCCGTTCGAAGGGGTACGTGGGGAGGTCCTGGCCCGCGGGTACGGCGGGCAGCAGGGCGCGCCAGTCCACGTCGGCGCCGCCGGTCCACAGCGCGCCGACCGCCCGCAGCAGGGCGGCGACCAACGGCCGTTCGCGGTGGGCGACGGAGGTGACGGTGGCGGAGTGACCCTCGGAGAGGCTGTCCTCCAGGGGCCGGGTGAGAACGGCGTGCGGGCCGATCTCCAGGAAGGCGTCCACGCGCGGTTCCGCGGCGCGCACGGCGTCCTGGAAGCGGACGGCCTCACGGGCGTGCCGGACCCAGTAGTCCGGGGACGTGATGTCGTCCGCCGCGAGCTCGCCCGTGACGGTGGAGATCATCGGGACGGCCGGGCGCGAGAAGGTGAGCCGCGCGAGCACGGAGCGGAACTCGTCGAGCATCGGCTCCATGAGCGGCGAGTGGAAGGCGTGGCTGACCTGGAGCCTGCGCGTGCGCCGGCCGGCCTGTGTGGCGGCCTCGGCCACCTGGTCCACGGCGTCCGACGCGCCGGACACGACGACGGCCGAGGGGCCGTTGACCGCGGCGATCGCCACCTGCTGCCGGTGCTGCGCGGGCAGCGCGCGCAGCCATGCGTCGGCCTGCGCCCGTGTGGCGTCCAGGGCCAGCATGGCGCCGCCGTCGGGGAGTCGCTGCATCAGGGCGCCGCGGGCGACGGCCAGCGTGACCGCGTCCTCCAAGGAGAGCACTCCGGCCACGTGGGCCGCGGCGATCTCACCGATGGAGTGGCCGAGGACGGCGTCCGGACGTACGCCCCACGCCTCCAGGGTTCGGAAGAGCGCGACCTCGACGGCGAAGAGGGCGATCTGGGTGTAGCGGGTCTGATGGATCAGCTCCGCGTGGTCCGAGGAGCGCCCGGCGGCGCCGGCGAGCACCACGTCCGCCAGCGGGACGTCGAGCTGCGGATCGGCGGCCGCGCAGGTGGCGTCGAACGCCGCGGCGAACGCGGGCAGCCGCTCGTACCACTGCCCTCCCATGCCCGCCCACTGCGCGCCCTGCCCCGCGAAGACGAAGGCGGTCCTGGCGCCGGGCTTCGCCGTGCCGTGGACCAGGTGGCGGCCCGCGGTGCCGTCGTCCGCCAGGGTGTCGAGGGCCGCGGTGAACCCCGCGGCGTCCTCGGCGAGGACCACGGCGCGGTACTCGAAGGCGGTCCGCGCGGTGGCCAGCGCGACCGCGGTCCGGGCCGGATCCGCGTCCTGCGCGGCGGCGTGCTCGCTCAGCTGCGTCGCCCGGGACCGCAGCGCGGCGGGCGACTTGGCGGAGAGGATCCACGGCAGCACACCGTTGGCCTGCCGCTCGGCCGGGCCCGCGTCCTGCGCGGCGGCCTCCTCGGCGGGACCTTCCCGCGGTGCCTCTTCCAGGATCACGTGGGCGTTCGTCCCGCTGATCCCGAAGGAGGACACACCCGCGCGGCGCGGTCCCTCGCCCGGCCACGCGACCTTCTCCGTCGCCAACTCCACGGCGCCGGAGGCCCAGTCGACATGACTGCTGGGCTCGTCCACGTGGAGCGTCGGCGGGACCACTCCGTGGCGCATGGCGAGCACCATCTTGATGACGCCCGCGACGCCCGCGGCGGCCTGCGTGTGGCCGATGTTCGACTTCACCGAACCCAGCAGCAGCGCACGGCCACCGGACCGCTCCTGGCCATAGGTGGCGAGCAGCGCCTGGGCCTCGATCGGGTCGCCGAGCGAGGTACCCGTACCGTGCGCCTCCACCACGTCCACGTCCGCGGCGCCGACACCCGCGCTCGCCAACGCCTCGCGGATCACGCGCTGCTGGGACGGGCCGTTCGGCGCCGTCATGCCGTTCGACGCGCCGTCCTGGTTCACCGCGGTGCCCCGCACCACGGCGAGGACGCGGTGGCCGTTGCGGCGGGCGTCGGAGAGGCGCTCCACCAGCAGGACGCCGACGCCCTCACCCCACGCGGTGCCGTCGGCGCCCTCGGCGAACGCCTTGCAGCGGGCGTCGGCGGAGAGGCCGCCCTGCTTGCCGAACTCCGCGAACACGCCGGGAGTCGACATCACGGTGACGCCGCCGACCAGGGCCAGCGGGCAGTCGCCGGAGCGCAGCGCGCGGGCCGCGAGGTGCAGCGCCACGAGCGAGGCGGAGCAGGCGGTGTCCACCGTCACGGCGGGGCCCTCGAAGCCGAGGGTGTAGGAGACGCGGCCGGAGACGACGCTGGAGGCGTTGCCGGTCAGGAGGTGGCCGAGGGACTCGTGCCCGGCAAGGTTGAGCATGCCGGGGTAGTCGGCGCCGTTGACGCCGATGAACACCCCGGCCTTGCTGCCGTGCAGGTCGGCGACGTCGATGCCGGCGCGCTCGAAGGTCTCCCAGGAGGTCTCCAGGAGCAGGCGCTGCTGCGGGTCCATCTCCAGGGCTTCGCGCGGGGATATGCCGAAGAAGGAGGCGTCGAACTCGGTGGCCGTGTCGAGGAAGCCGCCCTGCGGACGGGTCCCGCCCTCGGGCTGCTGCCAGCCTCGGTCGGCGGGGAAGTCGCTCATGGCGTCGACGCCGTCGCGCAGCAGGTCCCAGAAGGCCTCGGGCGTGCCGGCCCCGCCCGGGAACCGGCAGCCCATGCCGATGATCGCGATGGGCTCGCGCTCGGCCTCCTCCAGGTCTCGGACACGGTCCCTGGTGCGCTTCAGGTCCGCCGTCACCCGCTTCAGGTACTCGACGACCTGCTCTTTCTCAGCCATGTCCGAAACCCCTCGTCGTACAGAACGTGCTGGTGGGCCGTGCCTGCATCAGCTCAGCCCGATCTCGTCGTCGATGTAGCGCAGCAGCTCTTCCTCGCTTGCCGTGCTCAGCTCGTCGGCCACGGTGCCCTGGGCCTGTCCGCCGGGCGCGGCGCCGGCCAGCGTCCTGGAGCGTTCCCGCCAGCGCAGCAGCAGGGTCTCCAGACGGGCCGTCAGCTTGTTGACATCGGCCTCGTCACGCTCGTCGTCGAGCATGGCCTCGAGACGGTCGACGGTCTCCTTGCCCCACTCCTCGGCCGCCGTCTCGGGCAGCAGGACTGCGAGCAGACGGCCGGTGAGCGCCTCGGGCGTGGGGTAGTCGAAGACGAGCGTGGTGGGCAGCCTCGTGCCGGCCATCCGGGCGAGGCGGTTG
This sequence comes from Streptomyces sp. CRN 30, assembly GCF_034105845.1. Classification (NCBI taxonomy): domain Bacteria; kingdom Bacillati; phylum Actinomycetota; class Actinomycetes; order Kitasatosporales; family Streptomycetaceae; genus Streptomyces; species Streptomyces sp. CRN 30. The sequence goes on from NZ_JAVRHI010000432.1 coordinate 37,709, forward strand.
CGGAGTTCGACGGCGGTCAGCGAGTCGAAGCCGAGCTCCGTGAACGGCCGGGTGGCCGAGATCCGGTCGCCCGAGCCGTACTTGAGGACCGCGGCGATCTGGCCGCGCACCGTTTCGAGCAGGGCCTCCTTCCGCTCGGCCGCGGGCAGCGCGGAGAGCCTGCCGCGCAGCGCCTGGGCGTCCGGCGCCGTGGTGCGGCGCGGTGCGGCGCGCACCAGGCCGCGCAGCAGCGCGGGAGTGTCCTCGCCGCCGCGCAGCCGGGCGCGGTCCAGCTGGACCGGCGCGGTGTGCGGCAGGCCGCTCGCGAGCGCACGGTCGAAGAGGGCGAGCCCCTCCTCCGTGCTGAACGGAAGGACACCGCCGGCGCTCATGCGCCGCAGCTCGGCCTCGCCGAGGGTGGCGGTGAGCTCGCTGGTCTCCTCCCACAGGCCCCATGACAGGGACCGGGCGGGCAGGCCTTCGGCACGACGGCGCACCGCCAACGCGTCCAGGAACACGTTCGCCGCCGCATAGTTGCCCTGACCCGGCGAA